>NZ_JBMGQS010000014.1:0-89922 GCF_049060005.1 Flavobacterium sp. PLA-1-15
CCACAAGGTCCACAAGGTCCAGCCGGAGCAGATGGTATTGACGGAGCAGTTGGAGCCACAGGTCCTCAGGGTCCACAGGGTCCAGCGGGAGCGGATGGTATTGACGGAGCAGTTGGGGCCACAGGTCCTCAGGGTCCACAAGGTCCACAAGGTCCAGCCGGAGCAGATGGTATTGACGGAGCAGTTGGAGCCACAGGTCCTCAGGGTCCACAAGGTCCAGCCGGAGCAGATGGTATTGACGGAGCAGTTGGAGCCACTGGTCCACAGGGTCCAATAGGATTAACGGGTGCAACTGGAGCGCAAGGTCCGGCAGGAAATGATGGGGCAACGGGTCCTCAAGGTCCGATAGGATTGACAGGGGCAACAGGTCCAGCTGGGCCAACAGGAGCAACAGGAGCAACAGGTCCAGAAGGTCCACAGGGTCCAGCAGGTCCATCGACACCACAGACCATTGCCCATACTATGGGTTCAAGTGGCAATATATTAACGAGTACAGTGAATGGAATTAGTCCTACTGCTAATATCATTAATACGAATGTATTGGGATTGTCAGGAACCAATCTAACTTCCACTATCAATGGTCAAGCTTCAAATGTTCTTAATTTGGGTGCTTTGGCAATTGAACCGTGGAGGGTTCAAGGAGGAACTGCGCAAGCAACTCTCAATACTGATCATATCTATCAGAATGGTAGAGTAGGAATAGGTAATTTTACGACAGTTAGTAATCCGCTTAAACAATTAGAAGTGAAAGGTGACTTTAAATCTGAAATAGTAACTGTGGATGGAAATCTAGTAGGAATGGAAGTAAATAGTCCGCTCCTAGTACAAGGTTCTGGAAGTTATTGGATTAATCCAACTACAAGAGAAGCTCATTCTATCAGTGCTAGCCAATCAGGAGCAAGTGCTACAGTCATTGATAATTATCTAGCACCAACTAAAATTTCTAATTTTATCTTAGATTTAAATTCAGTAAACGTTTATTCTAAGCACGGTGGTGAGGCTAAGCAAGCAACTTTAGAATTGAATGGAAATGATGGCAGGTTTGCCTTATATGCTAACCAACATGTTTCTAATTGGGGAGCAATGGTTAAATCTGATGGCGCAAACGGATTATTGCTTTACCATGCAGGTTCTAGTGCAGTAACAACTAATGTGAATGATAGTGATAGAACTGAAATAATTATTAAAAAAGCCGAAGGAGTAACTTTTGAGCAACATAATACTGGAGGCGCATTAACAGGCCGTTATAGATTTCCTTTAGGTAATGGAGCCACAGGACAGGTTATGACGATGAGTGCAACCGATAATAGATTGGTTTGGTCAAATCCGGCAAGTTTGAGTTTAGCAAATAACGGTCTAAATAAAAATGCTACTACTAATGAAATTGAATTGGGAGGTACATTAAATAAAACGACCACAATTGCAACTGTAAATGGAGTAACAACCCATCCGTTAAATATAACAGGATTACCAACAACTGGCGCTACAACAGATGCGGTTATTGTATCTAGCACGGGAGGTCAATTGAAAACGATATCAACTGCTAATTTGGTACAGGAGCCTTGGAATGAAATGGTAACGAATGTTAAAGCGACTGGTAATGGACAACACATCTACCAAATGGGTAATGTTGCCATTGGTGCTACAAGTGCTCCATCATTCTCAGTAGGTGCTGCAACAGTACAACCAAAATTCCACGTGGCGGGTGATATCTCTACAACAGGAAAAATCTATACCACGAACAGTGTATATGCCGATTATGTATTCGAGAAATATTTCTTAGGCAACTCTGAGATCAATCCTAACTATGAATTCAAATCGTTGAATTATGTTAAGGACTTTATCAAGGCAAATCATCACTTGCCAGGGGTTGAATCTATTGATGATTTGAAAAAGGCAAGCAACGGATATACCTTTGATATGACGAAACTGACCATCCAAAGTTTGGAGAAAATCGAGGAGTTGTATATCCATACGATTGAACAGAAAGATAAGATTGAGGCACAGCAGGCTGAAATAGAACAGTTGAAAAAAGATGCTGAAGAGACTAAATCAAGATTGGAGAAGTTAGAAAAATTGTTGACTGGAAATAAATAATGACCATGTTTAAAATACATAAGACCATTCTATGCAGTTGTTACAGTTTTCGTTTAAACGAAAGAGATCTTTTGTTACGTTTACTAACGAAGCATATAGGTTTTTTTACAATTTTGATTTTTGCAGGGATTATGCAGGTCTATGCACAAACACCAGTGTGTAGGCCTGTACAACTAGAAATGACTGCTAGTGCTACTGGTGCAACCAATCCTACGGGGAATGGTCCAACAACGGCAAATCAAGTTATTACATTCCGTAACAATACTAACAATCCTTCTGGGACTACCTTTGCAAACTATTCTCCTACGGTTACAGCTACTTACAGTATTTCTAATCAGCAGTATACAGGGGTGTCTGGCTTAAGTGGAGTTTATGCTAATGGTATTGCTTTCGGTGCTTCGATAAGTTCTGCCGCCACAGCTTTGTATCCAACATTAGGCTCATTTGGTAGTGCTGTTGCAACAAATTTTAGTAGTGGTCCAACGAATGTTGGTTCGGGAATAAGTTTGACAGCGAATCATGGTGTCGAATTGTTTTTAGCTACCAGAGCACTTCATAACAGCAACGCAAGCTTAACAGGAACCTATTATTATGGGGACTTGACCATCTCATTTAATCAACCTGTTGATAATCCCATCATAAACATTGCTGACTTTGGTGGAGGCAGTGCCATATCAAGCTCTCAAACACACTATTTTTCACTACAGGCAGAAGTTTCATCAGGGCAAACGCTTACTAGGTTAAGTGGCGATGCGGGGGTTACTTTAGTAGGCAATAATTACATTTCGTCTGTGATGAGCACTTCAAATTTTTTAGATGGTAGTTTCATGGTTAATGAAACCGGAGTAACATCAATCACTTTTAAGTTGTATATTAAAGGACATGATAATATTAGTAATTGGATTAGTAATTCTACATCCAGTGGAATTACTCCTGGTGATGCTGTAATAATCAATGTAACCTTACCCAATTTAGTTCCAGATGCAGTAGCACCAAATGGCGTCTTTTTAAATCATACCTGCCCGGCAAATACAATAAACTTAACAACTGCAACACCCACAGCACCTGCTGGTGTTAGCTACGAATGGCATACGGTAGCTACTAATCCAACTGCGGCAACAAAAATAAATACTATAACTGCCGCATCAACAAGCACAGGCCTCTATTTATACGCGAGAAATAATACTTCAGGATGCTACAGTACAGGAACTGCTTTCACCAACTTCAGTAAGGATTGTACAGACTCAGATGGTGATGGAATATTGGATAGCGCAGATCTGGACGATGATAACGATGGCATTTTGGATACCGACGAATGTACTACTGCATCTGCAAATATGATAGTTTGGGCAAATGGTGTAAATGTTTTTGGGCCAACTATACAGCCAGCTGGCCAAGGTTTTATGATGGGAGAAAATAGTGTGCCTGGAAGTGGTGTTACAAGAACCAGGGTAACGCCCGACAATTATCAGCTTGTTACTGGCGCCGGTACAACTAGTGAATCGGCAGCTATCTCTGCAAACGACTATGTAGAATATAAAGTTAACGTTGGCGATAAGCATATCATTATTGACCGTGTCGGGTATTATCGAATTTCAAGCAGTTGGGATAATACGGGGTATAGCTACACCCTTCGTGTTTCAGATAATGATTTTAGTAGTAATACTGCTGTACACGGACCTATTAGTTATGCTCCTCAGTCATCCGGACTCGATCTGGTCTACAATACTCTTCAGCCGCTCTATTTAAAACCTAATACAACTTACACTTTTAGAGTATATTTTTATAATGCAGGAAGCGATGCGGCCACGTTTGGGCATGATGATTTTAGGCTTTTTGGGCTTGTGGAATGTGATACCGATGGAGATGGCATACCTAATCGTTTAGATTTAGATTCTGATAATGACGGGTGTCCGGATGCTATTGAAGGTGCAGCAAACCTAACTACTTTGGTGGATTCATCAATGCCAGGTGGAAATACGGGCGCCACAAGCGGAACATTTAATCAGCCTATGATTCAGAATTTAGGAAATACTGTTAATACAACGGTAGGTTCTGCGAGTTATGGCGTGCCTACTATTGCTGGTGCAGGCCAGGCTATTGGCACATCGGCTACAGCAAATCCGGTTTTGGTAGCAGGTACAGCAGCAGCAAATCAAGTAATTCAATCCGGGACTGCACCCGCAACGCTTACACTCACTGGAGCAACAGGTACCATACAATGGCAAATTTCTGATAACGATACTACATTTACTAATGCGACAACTGGAACTGGTGCTACGACGGCAAATTATTCACCGACGTCGATAACCGCAACTAGATATTACAGAGCGGTTGTTACCAGTGCCGGCGGATGTATTGCCTTTTCAAATGTTGTTACAATTACTATATGTGGTGCGGGGACAGTTTCGCCAGACTTTAACGATTATAACGCTACAGGAGCATCTTATTCACAAACAAACAGTGCGTATTACATTTTGTGCGGGGCAGGGCAAACGGCAAACTTAAGTGTATTGGTGCCTACAGCAACACTTCCAAGTGGAGCAGTTGTAACATGGCATACCGCAACGCCGGCAACAAATGCAAATAGAATTGCTAATGTAACTGCTTTAACAGGCACCACAAAATACTATGCCGCCTTTTTCGATTCGGTAAATAATTGTTATTCACCAACAAAGGAAATAGTGGTGTATGTTGCAATCTGTGCTCAAGATGATGATTATACCGCAACGCCAGTTACTTATGGGATACAAAAAACATTTCCATCTGTATTTGCAAACGATACTTATAATGGTACCATTATCTCTACCCTGCCGCCTGGAAGTGTAGGTTTTGACTATTCGCTTTGGGTGCCTGCAAATGCCAACATTGTTTTTGAGACAGGTGTTATTACGGTACCAGCAGGCGTACAACCAGGCATATATACTTACTCTTACAAAATTGTAGATAAAGATACGGATGGGGTTTTAGACAGTAACGTCAGTTTTGCTTCGGTTACTTTTAGGGTAATAGCCGATAGTGATGGTGATGGTATCCATGATGAAGATGATCTAGATGATGATAACGATGGTATCTTAGATAAAAATGAATGTATTGGATTTATTGCTAATAATGTTTCGGGAGTTTGGAAAGGAAGGACATCATCTAATATTACCGTGACAGCAAGTCCGAATACCACACAAAGTACCGTACAGTTTGCAGATGCAGATCCTCAGGTAAGCTTTAGCGTTAATCAGAATGGTGGTGATCAAAGATTTGGAAACTCAGCCACAGCTGCATCTTATGTGATTACATTTTCTACACCTGTGCCGGCAAATGAAATTGGATTAATGATCAATGATGTTAATGTTGGTGCCACTTTTTCTCCATTGGCTTCCTTCAAGATAGATGTAGATTTTGGATTGGGAGTAGGATTTGAAAATCCGCAAGGAAGATTTATTAGAACCTTGGCAGGAAGACAAGCTGGAGTTGATTATAATGAATTAACCGGAATCCCTTCATTTCAGGCTCTACCTAATCCAGATGCTTTGGGTGGAGAGGATATTTACTTGAAAGGAATAGGAAATACGCTTATAAAAGCAGTTAGAATTGTGGGAAGCAATTTAAGCAGTGGAGGTGGAGATTTGATATCGTATTCATTTTTTGCACAAGGTTGTGATACGGACGGAGATGGTACACCGGATTATCTAGATGTAGATTCTGATGGTGATGGCTGTTATGATGCTTTTGAAGGGGATGAAAACGTACTAGCGTCCCATCTTAGGGTTTTTGGAGATATTAATGTTGCTGCAAACGGCGGTGTAGGAACTACACCAAATGTAAACAATGGTGTGCCTAACTTGGTAAACAGCGGAGGTACGGCCGATATCGGGGGTGATGTTGGACAAGGAATTGGATATTCAACAAATATTTTAATCAATCTTTGCTGTATGAACCTGCCAACTGCAGGAACACCAGATAATTATACGCAAACAGGAATCTCTAATCTTGCTGGTTTTGGTACAACTGCAAACGGATGGCCACAAAACGTACCGAATGGATTTGTAGCTATTGAATCAAAAAATCAAGGTTTTGTAATTACGAGGGTAGCGAATACCAGTGCGATCGCCACTCCGGTAGAAGGCATGCTCATTTATGACATTTCCGCAAGTTGCGTGAAACTATACAATGGAATGATTTGGAAATGTTTGGCAAAAGATTGTAATTAAAACATTATATCAGATGAAAAAAATAATAATGTTATCCGTATTAAGTTTGGGATTCGCCAATTGCGTCAATGCCCAGACAGGTATAGAAACCAAGACGACCAGTACATCGGCTGTTCTTGAATTTGCTTCGGGAACTACCAAAGGCATTATCTTGCCAGCAATTGAAACAATGCCAACAGGTTCTTCTCTTGCCAATGGAACATTCTTGTTGGACAAGAATGACGGCAAGATAAAAATGCGTCAGAACAATACCTGGGTAGAACTATCGGGTAGTGGAAATATAACGAATGTTGTTCCTTACAGCGGTACGGTCGATAACGGCAAACAGACTGTTATTGGAGCAAGAACTACAGCTGCAAATGGAGTATTGGTTTTGGAAGCGGCAAATAAGGCATTGGTCTTGCCAAAAGTAGCCAATCCGCATTTGAATGTAAAAAGCCCTTATGCCGGTATGATGTGTTATGATACTACAAGAAAGGCTTTGGCCGTTTTTGACGGGACGGTTTGGAATTATTGGAAATAATAAATATAGATATATAAAGAATTACTCTGAAGCCCTGCTTCATACATGCTGAACGTAGAAATTGAAGCACCCTTGCTTCATATACTGTATTTTACTTAGGGGTATTTAAAATACTAGGCATCAAGGAGAGATGACATATTGAGAAGAATTTAATCTACAAGTATTGGACGCCTGTCCCTGTAAAGCTTCTAAATTTGGACATTATGTCATCCTCCTTAATTTTAAAAAAGATAAAAATATGAAAACGTTTATAAGTTCTATAATTCTGATTTTCTTGACTGCATTGGTAAATGCCCAGACAGTGAATGAGGGGACTATGGTGGTGATGCCGGGCACGGTCGTGAGCACGCTCTTTGATTTTGACAACAGGCCTACGGGGGATTTTGTAAACGACGGTGAGTTCTACGTGTATGCAAATTTCAATAACGACGGATTGGTGACTTTTACACCGGGGCCTGCGGTTGATGGCTATACACGTTTTCAGGGAACTGCCGTACAGAAGATATCGGGTCTTATGCCGAGTGAATTCAAGGACGTGCTGTTTTACAATCAGTCAGCTCAACCGGCCTTCCAGTTGTCAGGAGACATAAGTATTTCGGGCAATGCAGAGTTCAATCAAGGAATAGTGAAAAATGACGATTTTGATGGGAGCATTTCATTTGAACAAGAAGCCGATCATACCAACACATGGAATGGAAGCCATGTGGATGGCAAGGTAATCAAGAATGGAAGTACAGATTTTATCTATCCGATCGGAGATAAGAATTTTTACCGTTATGCTAGGATTTCAGCACCAGCGGAAACGGCTTCTACCTTTACTGGAAAGTACTTCTTTGAAAATTCAAACGGGCTGTACCCGCATACGAGCAAGCAGCCGGAAATAGAGATGATCAACAACAGGGAATATTGGACGCTAACCAAGGACGGGGGCACATCGGATATCCTGCTTACATTGAGCTGGGATGAACTAAACACCACACCCGCAAACGTCATCGCATCGCCTGAAAGCGACATCCACATTGTGAGATGGGATGCAGTCCAGAACAGATGGGTGGATGAAGGAGGAGTGGCAGATGTGGCTTCAAGGACTGTTACCACGGCTGTTGAGGTTTCGGGCTACGGTGTTTTTACACTTGCAAGGGTGAAAACGATCAATCCGGACTGTGTCACAATTTACAATGCGGTGACACCGGACCTGAATGATGGAAAGAACGATTATTTCTTTATAGACTGTCTTGAGAATTACCCAGATAACAGCGTGGAGGTTTACAATAGATGGGGGGTGAAGGTTTTCGAGACCAAGAAATATGATACCAATGGGAATGTGTTCAGGGGATATTCTGATGGCCGTGTAACGATTGATGGTTCAAAAAAGCTGCCTACGGGAACCTACTTCTATATCCTGAACTACAAGGTGCAGGACGCAGGGAACAATTATACCAAAAGGAAGGCGGGTTACCTGTACCTTCAAACTGAATAAAAAACAAATGATAGCAGAAATGAATAAATTTAAGATAATGATAAGGTGTTTCGGACTGGTGTTGCTGTTGGCTTCCGGGACGCTTTTTGCCCAGCAGGATTCCCAGTTTACCCAGTACATGTACAATCCGGTGAATTTCAATCCGGCCTATGCAGGATCCAGGGAGGTCTTGAGCATCTTTGCGATGCACAGGACGCAGTGGGTGGGGCTTGACGGCGCGCCGGTGACCAACACGGTATCGCTGCACACGCCCATTTCCGGAAGCGATGTGTGTATTGGCGCCTCTTTTGTCAACGACAGGATAGGCCCGTCGGATGAGAACACGATCTCGATAGACATTTCCTATACGGTGCCGACCTCAGATTATTTCAAATTGGCATTTGGATTGAAGGCCACTGCAAACCTCTTGAATGTTGATTTTACGAAATTGACCCAGCAGGCTGGAGATCCTGAACTGCAGTACAACATCGACAACCGCTTTTCGCCGAACATCGGTGCGGGTGTGTTCTGGTATTCCGAAAACACCTATGTGGGATTGTCGGTTCCGAACTTCCTTGAGACAAGCCATTTTGACGGCGAGGTAAATTCGGTTGCAAAAGAAAGAATGCACTATCATTTGATTGGGGGGCATGTCTTTGACCTTTCACCCGATTTAAAGTTCAAGCCGTCGTTCCTTGTGAAGGCGGTTGGCCAGGCGCCTTTGCAGGTAGACCTTTCGGCGAATTTCCTTTTTTATGAAAAGTTCACTGCAGGTGTGGCCTACAGGTGGAGCGCGGCGCTGAGCGGGATGGTGGGCTTCCAGATCACGGATGGACTGCTGGCAGGCTACTCCTACGATGCAGAAACGACGAAGCTGGCCAATTATAATTCGGGCTCTCACGAAATATTTCTTAGATTTGAATTGTTCAAGAATTATGACAAGATCATTTCACCACGATTCTTCTAAAGCGACAGTTATGAAATTAAACTACTTATATACAGCAATTTTTATTATTGCTTCCATCAATGCTGGCGCACAAAATGCGAAGCTCAAAAAAGCCGACAGGGACTATGAAAACTATGCCTACATTGATGCGATCAAGACTTACGAGCGTGTTGCAGAAAAAGGCTACAAGGATGTCGGGATGTTCAAGAAATTAGGCAATGCCTATTACTTCAATGCAGAATTGAACAAGGCAGAGAAATGGTACCGTGAACTGTTTGCAATGAAACAGGAGGTTGAGCCGGAATATTATTATCGCTATGCGCAATCGCTGAAATCAGTATCAAAATATGAGGAGGCCAATAAGATGCTTGATCTGTTCAACTCCAAGAGTGGCAATGACAGCAGGGCGGCGCTATATGAAAGGAATAAAAATTATCTCGAAGTAATAGAAGAAAATTCAGGCCGATTTGCTACGGAAAATGCCGGTATAAATTCCAAGGAGTCGGATTACGGGACCTCATTTTATGGAAATCAGCTTGTTTTTGCCAGTTCACGCGTTGTGAAGGGAACAGGCAGGAGAATTCAGAAGTGGAACAATCAGGCTTTTACCAGCCTCTATGCTGCAGCTGTTGATGGTGATGGAAATCTTCAGGAGCCTGAAAAATTCTCATCTGATATTGACTCCAGGTTCAATGAATCTACGCCTGTTTTCACCAATGATGGCAATACGATGTATTTTACCAGAAACAACTATAATGATGGAAGGAAACAGAAGGACAGCAAGCGCTCTACGCTTCTGAAGCTATACAGGGCCACTCTGAAGGATGGTGCCTTCGGGAATGTCGTGGAACTGCCATTCAACAGCAACGAGTACAGCAATGCGCATCCCGCTTTGAGTGTTGATGAAAAGACATTGTATTTTGCCTCGGACCGTCCCGGAACATTGGGCCAGTCCGATATCTACAAGGTGGCCATTAACGCTGATGGGACTTTTGGCGAGCCAGTCAATTTGGGAAACGCAATCAATACGGAAGGCAAGGAGACATTTCCCTTCATCTCAAACGATAATGAGCTTTATTTTTCATCAGATGGCCATCCCGGCCTAGGAGGACTGGACGTATTTGTGTCCAAGATGGAAGACGGCGGTTTTGGAAGGGTAATGAATGTTGGAAAGCCAATAAACGGCCCGATGGATGATTTTGGATTCCTGATTGACACCAAGACGCAGGTAGGTTTTTTCTCTTCCAACAGGGAAGGCGGACTTGGCTATGATGACATCTACAAGTTCAGGGAATTGAGGAAGATAACCTGTGAGCAACTGTTGGAGGGTGTGGTGACGGATGCCGGGACCGGTATGATTTTGGCAGATGCAAGAGTGACCCTTTTTGACGATAAGATGGAAATGGTTGCACAGACCTATTCGGGACCAAAAGGTGAATATGCCTTCAATCAGTTGGATTGTAAAAAGGTCTATTACGTAAGGGCAGAAAAGATAGAATACAACACTACGGAAGAGATGGTAGTGATGGGTAAGGAATCGGGTAAGACTGTTTTGCAAATTGAGTTGGAGAGATCGGTAACGCCCGTGAAAGTGGGAGACGATCTGGCAGAAGTGTTTAAAATTAAAATCATCTATTTTGATCTGGACAAATGGAACATCCGCCCGGATGCCGCCTTCGATCTTGCAAAGATTGTAGAAGTGATGAAAGAAAATCCTATGATGAAAGTAGATGTCCGTTCCCATACGGACAGCCGCCAGACACACCGATACAATGAAACACTTTCAGACAGGAGGGCCAAGTCGACCATTGCATGGATGATCGGGCAGGGAATCCAAGCAGAGAGGCTGAGCGGAAAAGGATATGGAGAAACACAGTTGATCAACAAGTGCAAGGATGGGGTGGAATGTACCGAGGAGGAGCATCAGCTGAACAGGAGAAGCGAATTTATAATATTGTCGCTATAAGGAAGTTTTATGGAATGGTATAAGAATCTATTCAAGAAGCAAACGGCGGCACCTGTCAGGCAAAGAGTGGCTGAGCTTACTGAATTTGAATTGTCTGAATCACACAAAATACTGCTCGACACTGAAAATATCATCGAAGGGCTGCTGCAGCACATCAGCGATCAGAGAGAGATCATCGTTAAGTATGAAGAGGAATTGCGAAAATTAAAATATACCCTCAGGCTTGATACGGAGGAAAAGAAAAGACAGATGAGGGAAGCAGATTAGTTTCCCATGGGTTGGGGAAAATTGCTAAAGTTGTTGTCAGGAAAGGGTAGCAGTAAGGGGTACGATGTTTAAGAATTTGGGGTTTTTAGATATAATTAATTATGTAGCCAGACCCTTTCCTTGATGGCAATGAATAATAAGTAATCAAATCAGCGAGTAGCTTAGAAAAATTGAATTTATAAAAGGATTATTAAAAGGAATAGAATTACTATTCCTTTTTTTATAAGGAGAAAAAACATCATTAAGCTTTTCAGAAAATGTGAATAGAATTCGTGATAATTTGCAAGGGGTCTGTGTAATAGGTGTAAAGAAGATGATTTCGGATGGATTGCCAATTTTTTAGAAATATAATAATTAAGCTTTCTAAAAATGTATATGTCTACTTTATAAAATCAGGATGCCCGTGCAGGCAGCTAACTACTAAAAATGGCGCCATCTAAAAAGATAGCGCCATTTGATTTTGTGGAGTCGGGGAGAGTCGAACTCCCGTCCAAACAAGCAATTAAAGAGCTTTCTACACGCTTATTTACTGATTGAATTTTCGTCATTTGGCTTGGCCAGAAACAGCCACCAGATGCTTATCTTCTAAGTTGTCAAAACAGTTCCGAAGCTTAACTGTTTCTAGGTTTATTTTTACGGTTCCCCTTTGAAGAACGCCACAAACCAAGGCTTTCAAGGAGAATCTAGCTTTCCTACCTTGTAGGAACTAGGCAAATCGTACTATAATTCGGATTAAGCAGCTAAAGCGTAATTATTTTCGCCGTGTAAAAGTGTTGGAACCATTTATTAACGAGAATTGTCCCAGTTCTCGGCGTGCTTACTGTTCAATTCGACTTGCTGTCAAAACCAGTCGACCCCAGTTTGTTTTTCATTCCAAAAAAACAGCAATTGCTGTATTCCAAAAATCGAGCCACAAAACTACATTATTTTATTTGAATTATTCTCCTAAATCTCCTTTTTCAATTTTTAAAGGATAATCGCCAAAGATAGTAGCCAAATGGAACGATTTATAGGTCATAGTTGTGTATTTGTTAGCCAGAGCGATAATGACTACGTCTTCTTTTTTAAGTTTAACATAGGAAGAAGTATTTCCATGCCACCATCCGTTATGGTAAAATAGCTTTGTATCATCTTCCCATTCAAGCATACGGATCCCTAGACCATAATTTCGCGTCCCGCGACGCTCATAACTGTAGCCTTTGTATATTTCTTCAACTAATTTTGGTGTTAAATAGTCGGGAGAAGAGATGGCAAGATCAAATTTTAGCAAATCCCGTGGTGTGGAATAGATGTTTTTGTCGCCATATACTTGATCCAGATGGTTGAGTTCATATTTTTTGTAATTTCCCTTATAGGATTGACTTACTTTATCGATATCTTTCTCAAAATCAATCACGAAGCTGTGCTGCATTCCCAAAGGTTCGAAGATAATTTTGCTCATAGCAGTTGCATAATGCATTCCTGTAACTTTTTCGATAATGAGTGCCAACATGGCGTAATTTGTGTTGCAGTAGGCAAATTTCTTATCACTCCTGAAATCGAGTCCTGCTTCGTATTTCACACAAAGATCCAGAATATCTTGATTGGTCAGAAGCTTACTGTGGTTCCATTTTTGCCTGTCATCAAAATAATACGCATAATTAGTAAGCCCACTCCTGTGGTTCAATAACATTCTGACGGTGATGTCTTGATAAGGAAAAGTTTTTAAAATGGTGCTAACTTTTTGATCAAGAGTAAATTTGCCTGCGTGCACTAGTTCCATGATTGCAGCAGCGGTCAATACTTTGCTTACAGAAGCTAGATGTATAGGTGTATCCTGTGTAATAGTTTCCTCATTTTCATAATTGGAAAAACCAGAGTATTTTTCGTAAATAACCTTGCCGCTTTTTGCCACAAGGAAACTCCCACTAACTTTATTTCTCTCCCAATACTTTTTATAGAAGCCATCGATAGTCTTTCTCTTTTCATCGATGAATTGGGCTGTCGGTATTTTGAGCTTCCTTGAATCTGGTTCAATATGAGGAAATGTGTCTGCTTGTTTTGAGGTATCATTTTGTGCAATATCCCTGTTTTCTTTTTTACAGGAAACTAGAACAACTGATAGAGATAAAAATGATATATATAGAGTATGCTTGTAATTCATCTTTTTAGGGTACATGAACCACAAATATAAAAAAATGGATAAACTACCTAAGTCACTTTTAAAGAAAGCTTAACAGCTAAGACTACAATATTTTTTAACTAATTCTGTTTCAGAACTTATGAAAAATATTTTTTTTTCATTTTTAAGAATTATTTTTTTGACTTCAAAAATATATATGTTACATTTGGAACAAATTCAGAAACACTAGTGAAAATCCCTGCGCTGTATTGTTTTTGAAAATTTTAATTTCTCAAGGTATTGATTTATAGCTATTAAACACACACACGATAATGAAATTTGGAATAATTAAAGAGAGAAAAAGTCCCCCAGACAGGAGGGTGGTTTTTACCCCTGAGGAGCTTCTCCGTTTGAAGGAGCAACATCCAGAAGCTGAAATAAAGGTAGAAAGCTCTGATATTAGAATTTTTACAGACCAACAATATTCTGATTTGGGAATTGAGGTGGTTTCTGATGTCTCGGATTGCGATGTGTTGTTCGGAGTTAAGGAAGTGCCAATTGGCGCGTTGATTCCCAACAAAAAATATTTTTTCTTTTCGCATACCATAAAAAAGCAGGTGCATAATAGGGAATTGCTAAGAGCAATCTTAGACAAGAAAATTGACCTATATGATCATGAAACAATTGTTGATGTAAATTTCAAAAGACTGATAGGTTTTGGTAGGTATGCAGGAATAGTTGGCGCATACAATGGCATCAGGGCTTTTGGTATTAAGTTTGAATTGTTTAACATTCCTAAAGCAGAAACACTATCCGGTATGGAGGCCCTTGTAGAAAGATTAAGAAGATTAGTCTTGCCTCCTATAAAGATTGTACTGACCGGTAATGGTAAAGTCGGAAATGGAGCAAAGGAAATCCTTCAGGCGATGAAAATTAAAGAAGTTTCAGTAGAAAATTTCCTTACCAAGATATATTCTGAGCCAGTATTTGTCCAAATAGATGTTTTGGACTATAATAAACGTATTGACGGTACGCCTTCAGATAAGAAAGATTTTTATACAAATCCTACAGCATATACTTCCGATTTTGAGCGTTTCACAAAGGTGGCAGATATCTTTATGGCAGGTCATTTCTACGGGAACGATGCGCCGGTAATTCTGTCTCGCGATATGTTGCGTGCAAATGATTGTAAGATTAAGGTTGTTGCAGATATTTCCTGTGACGTAGATGGTCCGATAGCTTGTACCATAAAAGCTTCAACAATTGCAGAACCTCTATTTGGATATTTGCCAAGCGAAGACAAGGAGGTAGATGTTTTCCATCCTGGTGCTATTGTGGTGATGTCAATAGACAATTTACCATGCGAGTTGCCAAAGGATGCAAGCGAAGGCTTTGGAGAAATGTTTATGAAGCACGTAATTCCAGCTTTCTTCAATGGTGATAAGGATGGTATCCTAAAAAGGGCAAAAATTACAGAAGATGGTAAACTTACTGAAAGGTTCAAATATTTACAAGATTATGTAAACGATCATAAATTAGAAAATGTCTCGAATTAATCGGGACATTTTTGTTTCTGGGCATTTCTGTTGATTAAATAAAAAATGTAATTATATTTGAAGATTAATGTAGGAAATTTTGAGAATGAATTCAAATAAAATGTGGCTCTAGCGAATTGTGTTTTCCACCTTGAATGATTAAAATCCTCAATATATTTGATTTCTTGCCAAATCTAAATAGGAAATTTTTATGAAGAAAAATAAATTTTTAAGTTATCTGATGGCTTTTGGCTTCGGTATAACTGTAATGACATCATGTGGTAACGACGACAGCAACAAAATTTCATTACCACCGATAGGAGGATTTAATACGGCTGATGAGATTGCGATGGAGGATTTGGTTGGTTATTGGCCCCTAAATGGAGATGGTGTTGAAATTAAATCAAACACAAGTCCCTCTTCTTCTGTAGGTGCAACCTATTCAGAAGGTATAAAAGGGCAGGGAGTTACTTTTACAAATGGATATCTGGCTTATCCCGAAATTGAAGCCTTGGCATCAACGCTCCCGAGTATGTCGATCAGCTTATGGGGGAAAATCACCAATAATGGAGGCGCCGATGGTCATCAAACAATGATGTTTTCTTTGGGGCGTCCAGATCATTGGGCAGGCAATATTAATCTTATGGCTGAAACGGGATGGAAACCTGCTACAAACGATTCATTGACAATAAAAGGATTTGTCCAAATTAAAAATGAAAGTGGAACTGCAGATGATTATGAGGTAATCAATAAGATAAAAGCAACAGAGGAAGAATTGGCAGATGGGCACACTCCCTTTGCTAATAAAAACTCAGGCAGATGGGCTCATTATGTGGCCATTTGGAATGCAGAAACAGGCTTTTTTCAGTTATTTGCCAATGGAATAAAAATTTCAGATGCCAAATTAGAATCAAAAAACGAGGGTAATCCATTACCTCTAAATTTCTTCACTCCTACAAAACCTGTGATCGGGACATTTGCAACTGTAGTATCAGGTACGGGAGAAGCTTGGCAAAAGTCAATGAACGGTCAACTTGATGAAATTCGTGTATGGAAAAAGGCTCTTACTTCTACTGAAATAACGGCTTTGTATGAGCTAGAAAAAGCTGGAAGATAATGCTCTACTTAAACTTATGGTATTGAGCTTTCCATCCTATTGTCGCAAACGATATAATACTGACAAATAATGTGCTTCAAAAGCCTTAAGAAAACGTTTTCGTTAATAACTTATTTTGATTTCGTTTGTAAGTGAATTTTATATAAATGATATTTATAAAATATTTTTTTTCACTATCATTAATTTCACTACAGTATGTTGAGATTTTCGCAACATTTGAAATAATTATCAATCGGTGTGAAATGATTATTGGCATAACTAAAACAATTAACCAAAAACTTTATGAATTCAGAACAAACAAAGTCTAATAATTCAGCGCTTTATACGCTAATTACAGTTTTCTTCTTTTGGGGATTTATAGGAGCATCAAATGGTGTTTTTATTCCCTTTTGTAAAATTAAATTCGGTCTTGACCAGTTCCAAAGTCAGTTGATTGATTTTGCTTTTTACGGTGCTTATTATATTGGTGCTTTGTTACTCTTCATATTTAGCGGTATTGCCAAGAAAGATATTTTAAATGCTTGGGGTTTCAAAAAAGGAATCATCAATGGTTTAATAGTAAGTGCGTTTGGCGCCGCATTTATGATTTTTGCAGTTACGCAAGGAAGCTATGCATTGATTCTTGCGGCTTTGTTTGTGGTAGCCTTAGGATTTTCTTTGCAACAAACATCAGCGCAACCTTTTGCCGCGTCATTAGGATCGCCTCAAACAGCCTCAAACCGACTAAATCTAGCGGGGGGAGTTAACTCTTTCGGAACTACAATTGGTCCTATTGTTGTTTCAATTGCACTTTTTGGTGTTGTTGCTGGGGTAAATTTAGAAGAGTTTGCAAAGAAAGCTGATTCTCTTGACAAAATGGAGATACTTTATATGGCTGTTGGCGCGTTGTTCCTAATTGCAGCTGCTTTGTTCTTCTTTTCAAAAAAATTACCAGCAGGAAAAAGCGATTCAACATTTGAACCAGCAAAAAAAGCACAAAATGTTTTGATTGCCATAACTGTTGCCATGATTGCTATTTTTGCCTACATATTTTCTCGTTATGAGGATCCTGAGTTTATAACTCGATTTGTGGAAAATAAAGAAGTAGATTACCTCGGACTATCTTTAACCGTTTCTTCACTATTGGTAATTGTAATAGGATTGCTTTATGCCAACAAGGCCGCCCAAAAATCGCCAGAAGGATGGGGCGCAATGCGTTATCCTCAACTGGTTTTAGGAATGTTGGCGCTTTTTACATACGTTGGAGTTGAGGTTACCATCCAAAGTAATTTAGCAGAATTATTAGGAACACCAGCTTTTGGTGTAATTGAAGGTGCTGCAATCGCTCCCTATATTTCAATGTATTGGGGAAGTATGATGATTGGTCGTTGGGCAGGTGCAATTTCTGTTTTCAATCCTTCAAATAGCCTGCGCAAAATTTTATTGATAATCGTTCCTTATCTGGCATTTGGAGTAGTACTTGCTGTAAATTATATTTCTGGACAAGACATTACACCCCTTTATGCCTATGCGGCAGTTGTTGCAATCCAAATTGCAGGATTCTTTTTGGGTCAGGATAAACCAGCAAAAACGTTAATGATTTTTGGAGTTTTTGGAATGATTGCAATGATGATTGGGTTGTTTTCAACAGGAACTCTTGCGATTTACGCTTTTATGAGCGGTGGATTATTCTGCAGCATCATGTGGCCGGCAATCTTTTCTTTAGGAATTACAGGTTTAGGAAAATATACTTCTCAAGGTTCAGCTTTCTTGGTAATGATGATTTTAGGAGGTGGGATTATCCCGCCCCTTCAAGGAAAAATTTCTGACATCATCGGTATCCATGAATCTTATTTTATTCCAGTTTTGTGTTTTGCATATATCGCTTTCTATGGTTTCTCTGTAAAGGGAATTTTAAAGAAACAAAACATCGATGTTGATGCAATCGAAGCAGATGGTGGTCACTAATTAGTTTAGTAGTTTATATAAGGTAAAAAGGTCTGTACAAATCTTGTACAGACCTTTTTTTTTGGGTTATTGTTATTCAAGCAATACCTGACTTAAAATTTTGATATCTTTCTTTTGGCCATTTCTTAGGTAGGTCATGGTAATTTCCTTTTTATTGCTGATAAGGCTTTTAAAGGTGTAGGAACAGGCCTCTTCTTCCGTAAGTGAGGAAAGGTTGATGCCGTCAATCTCGATGATTTCGTCATTCAATTGAAGTCCCATTTTTTCTGCATTTGAATCTTTTGTAATGATGGCAACTGTTGGTTTTTTATTGATATAACGTATCCCAAAACCGATGGTTTCCAGCTTTTGTTTTAGTACTGTATCCTGTTGCTGTAGATAAATGGTCTTGTTTTTCCAGTTGATGGTCGTCTTGTAGTTCTTCAAGAAATCATTTCCAACCACGGCAGAAGCAGTTTCTTCAAATACAAGTAGTTGATTTTTTAATTGCAGTGTTCCTAATTTTGAAAAATCGGCTTTTATAGTGGTGATGGTGTCTTTTTTGCCGGTTCCATAAACGCCTGTAGATGGATTTCCGTAGCTTTTTATTTGCTTATAATCCTTAATTGTATTTTCAAAATGAGAATATGGCAGGCTTATATTCCCATTCGCACCTGTATCGAAAGTGATGAGTTTTGATTTTGTACTGTCAACCTGTATTCTCACCAAAGGTGTTTTTTGGTAACCCATTTCTATAAAATGTACTTTTTCAGCACCTTCGGGTTCTTTAAAGTCATTAAAATTATCGGTAATGGTAATGTTTTTATTTTTATAGTCAATCTGCCAGATGGCGTTTGACATTTGATTGGAACCTATGATGCCATCGATATTAAGACATTTTATTTCGAAAGAACGTTTTAAATCAATAACCACAGCTCCAATGTCGTTGAAGTGCAACTTGCCGATTTTTATTTCATCAATCAAGATGAATTCCTGCTTATTGTCATTTCCTTGAGAATCTTCAACTACTGATTTCTTTACTGTTTTAGATTTTAAAATACTGGCCAGTTCTGGATCAATAACCGTAGGTGCTCCAGTATCCAATAGAAAATTGTAGGTCTTGCCCTGAATGGATACATCAATTATCGGTAGGCCATTATCAAAATTAAAAGGAATTGTTTCGGTAAAATTTTCTTGTTTGATTGTTCCTGAAGGGAGTAGGTTTTTACTGCAACTGAATAAGAGCAGGACTGATAGCAATAGGGTTGCTTTCTTCATGAGGTTCTGGCTATTTTGTTAGGAATGCTAAAATAAGATATTTTTGGCAAAATTCGCTTTCCAGATTGCTATGATGCAATATCAAAAAAAAAGCCCCCTGAAGATTCAGAGGGACTTTCCTTGATTAACAAAAACTATTTTCAATCTTTGCAGATTTATTAACGATTATAAAACAGTTGACTTCTGAAATACCCTACCTAGAAAATAAAAAAAAATGAATATTTTTATTTAATTTTTTGAATGCCTTGTAAATTAAGTTTTTATGACAAAGAAGAATTATCTTTTTTTTACTTCCAATATCCTTTATTACTCCAGATATAAAAAAACCTCTGAAATTGCTTCCAAAGGTTTAGTAATATTTCAAAAGGGAAAATTTTATTCTTTTATCTCTCTCAACTGTTTCAACTTCTCTTTCCAAGTATCAAGGCTTTCTTTATGCCTAGCAATGTTCTTGCGAACTTCTAAAACAATAGAATTTTCTTTCTTCGCATTTTTAGTATTCGTAAAAAACTGAATGTTGTTTTCCAATTGGAAGATCTCATTCTGCACTTCATCAATTTTTCTCATGATAAAGATTTTCTCGTTCTCCAGTTTTCTAGAATCATCAGAACCTGATAATTGCTCCATCCTGTTTGAGAAACGCATCATATCCGTATCTTTTTTGCTCAAGCTCAATTTTTCAAACAAAACATCCAATACTTTATTGAATTTTCCTTCGATGTGTCTTCTGGTTTGAGGCACTTTTCCAAAACCTTTCCAAGTTTCGATGTGTGCTTTGATGGCATCAAGGTCGGTTTTGTGGTCGCCTGTCAATTCAAAGCTTCTCAAGGCTTCCAAATATTCTTTTTTCTTGTCAAAAGCTTCCACTTCTTCCTCGTTCACTTCATTTTTCTGAGCTTTTAATTTCTCAAAATAATGGTTGCAAGCATCTTTGAAATCTTTCCAGATTTTATCAGAATACTTTCTCGGAACGTGACCAATCGTTTTCCACTCTTCCTGAATCTGCTTCATTATAGGCGTTGTAGCGCTGAAATCTTCACTTTCCTGCAAAGCAATCGCTTTTGCCAACAAAGCATTCTTCTTGTTCAGGTTGTCCTGTTGGTCTTTCTTGATGTCCTTGTAAAATGAGTTTTTCAATACATTAAAATCACGAACCGCATCTTTAAAAGCCGACCAAGTTTCCTCGTTTACATCAGCAGGAACTTTCCCAGCATTAAAGAATTCGCTTCTCAACGCTTCTACTTTTTCAACCTGTCCTTGCCATAAAGCATGAGCATTTACTTTCTCTTGAGCCAACGTCTGAATCTGAGCAATAATGTCTTTTTTCTTTGCCAAATTCTCCGTTTCTTTTCCTCTTTGTGCTTCAAACAAAACCTCACGTTTGTCGTGCATTTGCTTGGTCAACGAAGAAAACTTATTCCAGATTTCCTCACGGTGTTCTCTCGAAACCGGCCCGATTTCCTCTTTCCAGATTCTATGCAAATCCTGCAATTCTCTAAACGCCTTGTTGATGTCTGCTTCCTTTACCAATTCCTCCACACGAGCGATGATTTTCGATTTCAATTCTAAATTGTGTTTGAAATCAATATCACGCGCTTCTCTGTCTAAGTGCAAGTAATCGTAGAAATTCTCCACATGGAAATGATAATTGTTCCAAACGTGGTTGTATTTGTCTTTAGGAATCGAACCCGCATTTTTCCAACGGTCTCTCAATTCGTTAAAGTGCTTCAACGTATCTTTTATGTTTTCTTGAGGATTGATCAAGTTTTTCAACTCTTCCACAATCGCCAGACGGGCTTCAAGATTGCCTTGCAAATCGTTCTGCAATTTCTTGAAATGTATATTCCTCTTGTCTCTAAACTGATTGTATAAAGCATCAAATTTAGATTTCAAAGGCAAATGATAGTGGAATTCCTCCAAAGTATCTGGATTCTCCGCCACAAATTCGTCCTTTTTTTCCTCTATAAAATGATTGTATTTAGAAAGAAACGCTTTTTTAAGTTCCTCAATATGCTCCTTAACCGACATCACTTTTTCAACTGCAACCAGTTTTTCCAACTCGTCTACAAGCGCTTCCATCGAAAGCGTCTCGTATTCCAACATCGGAATTTCATGTCTTCCAGCCAACGATTCGTCTTCGCCTTCTTCAGCATTTGAGTTGGCAATGGCTTCCACAGCATCGTTGCTCGTGATGGGAGTTTCCACCAAAACACGGTCATCTACCACCTCTTCAGGTGTCAATTCAACCACATTCAGCTCTTCCGCAACCGCAACTTCTTGGGCTTCAGTATGTACTGGCTCCACCTGATTTTGGTTTTGTTCCACCTCTTGCGAAACCGTTTCTAACTTTCCATCTGCATCCTGCAGGTTATCATTCTTTTCTTCTAACATTTCATAAAATGTTTAAGGTTCATAAATTTTGAGGGCGTAAGGTAATAAAGGCTGATGAAAATTCAAAGTAAAAGCCTGATTTATACCAAATATTATGTTAAGATTTTTTAGAAGCGAAACGCTCGGACATTTTAAAAATCCATGTTCCCGCCATCTTTCCAAAGCTTTTTGTTTTTAAAGAAAAAACAAAAAGGATTTTCCCTTATGTCGGGGCTAGAGGGAAATTATTAGCATCTTGGAAACTTTTCCAAGATTATCCTCCTGCAAGGTTTTCAAAACCTTGTAGGTATGTTTTAAATAAATAGAGATGTAATTTTTGAAAACCTACAAGGTTTTAAAAACCTTGCAGGAAATCCTGCTAAATAAAGAATGTTTATTTCTTCCAAATTTTCCAAGCTTTTTCCGCCTGAAAAACCAGCATTTCATATCCATTTTTAATGACAGCTCCTTTTTCTTTTGCTTTTTTAAGGAAAAGCGTTTCTTCAGGATTGTAAATCAAGTCGTAGGCAATATGTTTCTCCGTAAAATGGTCATACGGAATGTCAGGACAAACCTCTACATTCGGACTCGTTCCCAAAGGCGTACAATTAATGATGATTTGATATTCCTCAAACGTAGAAGCATCAATTTCATCATAGCTAAGCGTGTGTTCCGAAGGTTCTCTGGAAACCAAGATATAATCAATTTCTAGCAATCGCAAGGCATACGCAACTGCTTTTGAAGCCCCACCAGTTCCTAAAATCAAGGCATTTTTATGATGTGATTTTAATAGAGGTTTCAAGGATTTCTTAAAACCATAAAAATCAGTGTTATATCCTTTAGTCTTTCCGTTTCCTGTAAATTTGATGGTATTGACAGCGCCAATTTTCAACGCATTTTTCGACATCTTATCCAAAAAAGGAATGACTACTTCCTTGTAGGGAATGGTCACGTTGATTCCTTTTAAATCTGGATTATTTTTTAAGATACCAGGAAATTCGAAAATCTCCTGGATATCAAAATTTTCATACGAATGGTTTTTGTTGTTTTCCTTTTCGAATTTTTCAGCGAAATATGCTTTCGAAAACGAATAGCTGATGTTTTTTCCAACTAAACCATATTGCTTTTTTTTAGCCAAGACTAAGAAGTTTTGTGTTTTAGAAATCAGAGTTATTGGTAAATAATATTGTCCTTGTCAATTTCAACTATAAAGGAATCTTTTTTGTATAGCTTTTTGAACAAGTTAATATTCGTTTCAAAAATTAAAATCAGTTCAGCATTAGGAATATTTCCTAGATTGATTTTTATCAATTTCTTCGGTAGCTTATTTATAAGATAACTGTTCTTAAAATCTGCATCTTTAGAAATCAGAATATAATCATTAGAATCAGCAAATTTTGCAATTTCAGTGTCAGAAGTAAACCACTTATCTAAAATAAAATTTACATGAATGGATTCAAATCCTAAACTTTCAATCTTTTTCGAAAGCTTGTAACTGATATGAACATCACACAAAAATTTCACGAAGCGATATTTACGATAGACTGTCCAGACAAATATATTTTCGCAAATTTAAGGCTGGCCAAAATATCTTCATTTTCTAGTTCTGGATGATCTTCGATGATTTCTTCACTAGTCATTCCTGATCCTAATAAATCAATAATCATCTCAACCGTCCACCGCATTCCTCTAATTGAGGGCTTGCCATGGCAGATATTAGGGTCAATAGTGATTCGTTCTAAAAGATTCATAGAAGTTGTTTTTGTAAAATTACAAAATTTGCTCAAACAATATACAGTCTTATATTTTATACTTGTTAATTGCATTCTGAACCATTTTGCGAGTCCAAACTACTGGAAACAATTCCTCCAAAATAGTATGGTTTTTAAAGTTCAATCGCAAACCATTGCTGATGTGGAATTTCCCTTTCTTATCGTCGCCCAACATAAAATATAATCCTGCTAAACGGTATTCCACTTCAAATTCTTCCGGATAAAACTCTGTAGCCTGCAACAAGGTTTGAATTGCGGTATCAAATTCTCCTAAAAATCGAAGGATATCCACCCAAAACAGCCAAGTATCCAAAGCGGTATCGCCAAATTCAACAGCTTTTCGATAACCAAATTCCGCTTCTTCAAAGAAATTCATCTCCTTGTTGATGGTCGCATAACGCTTCCAATACATACGGTTCTGATTGTCGATGTTCAAAGCCTTGTTTACAAAAAACAATGCCTTTTGGTAGTTTTTCTGACGTACATAAAAATCAGTAATCGCTATCCAACCTTTGTCCAACAAAGGGTCTTCATGAACCGTTTTGTTGAAATATTTGATGGCTAGAGCTTTATTACCAAGTCGTTCATAACATTTGCCAATTCTCAATAACGCATAAGAAGTTGGGTCGTCCAATTCAATCGTTCTTTCGTAGGCTTCGATTGCATCTTCATATCGTTTCAATCGTTCCAAGGATTTTGCCTTTTCCATAAAAGCACCTAAGAATTCGTCGTCAATCAGTGTTGCATAATCAAAAGCCCTTAACGCTTCTTCGTATTTTTTCAATCCATAATTCAATCGGCCTGACTGGTGCCAAGCGATTTCACTGTAAGGATTCTTATCAATATATTTTTCCAGGTAGGCAATTGCTTCCTCATTTTGGTCAAGAAATTCAAAGCAATACACCACATTGTAAAGTGCACCTTGGTCTTCCGGATCTTCATCCATACATTTGATGAAGTTCTCTTTAGCCAATTCAAGATTGTCCATAAAAAGATATTCCATACCAATCAAATTGTAAACATCGGCATAGTCATCGGTATATTTTAGGGCAACTTTTAATAATTCAACGGCCTTTTCGTGGTTATCCCTTTTGGAATATATGTTGGCTTTTTGGATATAAATTTCTTCGTTGTTTGGTTCGATGGCGTAGAGTTCATTCAATAATTTTTCTGCGATATCAAGCTTGTCATCATAGACCAACATTTCTACCTGAACGAGTTTTAGGCCCGTTGATTTGGGATGTTGCTCAAGTGCCAGTTTCAAAGCTTTTTTTGCTAAAGTAGCCTTACCCATATCGAGGTAATGAAGAATTATTTCCTCAAATTCCTCTGAGTCAAAAAACAGAACCTTGTTGGTTTTCAACATCGATTCAAATTTTGATAAGGATAAGTTGTAGTCTTCTTCTTCGTTGCTTAATTGCATAGCTTTTAGTTTAAAATTATCCTAAAATAAATTTAGGTAACGTTAGGGTTCCATTTAGGAAGGAGGGTAATTGTTTGTGAACAATTTAATTAACAATTTCACCATTGAAATTGCCTTATTAAGGTAGTAATTTTAAAAGATTTTTCTCTTAAATTTTGTTTAAAACTTCGTCCATTGCTTCTAAAATAATGGCACAGCCTTCTTTTATTTCTTCTTCAGAGATGGTCAACGGAGGGGTTATCCTGATGGCACATCCTTCAAAAAGCAACCAAAATAATATCAATCCTTTATCTTGGCATTTCAAAATCACTTCATTTGTTATCTCTGGGCTTTCTGTCATTGGCGCCAGCATTAATCCTCTTCCTCTTATTTCTTTTATCAAAGGGTGTACCAAAAGCGAACGGAAGAGTTTTTCTTTCTCCAACGTATCGGCAATCAGTGTGGTTTCTGTTATTTCCTGCAAAGTTGCCAAACAAGCAGCCGCTATGACAGGATGTCCGCCAAAGGTGGTAATATGTCCGAGTTTTGGATCATGGCTCAATAAATCCATCATTTCTGCGGAAGCTACGAATCCGCCAACCGGCATTCCGCCACCCATTCCTTTTCCTATTATAATTACGTCGGGAACGGCATCATAGTTTTCAAAACCGAATAATTTTCCGGTTCTTCCAAATCCAGGTTGGATTTCATCCACAATCATCAAGGCGCCAACTTCGGTACAACGTTCTCTTACTTTTCGCAAGAAACCATTGTGAGGTTCAATAAAACCAGCGCCACCTTGAATACTTTCTAAAATAATTCCGGCTGTTTTGGTGGTGATTTTCTGTAAATCTTCTTCATTGTTGAACGTGATGAAATCAACATCGGGAATCAACGGACGGAAAATTTGTTTTCTTTCTTCAAATCCCATCACACTCATCGAACCCATCGTATTGCCATGATAGGCATTCTTGCACGAAATCAATTGGCTTCTTCCGGTAACTCTTCGGGCTAGTTTTAAAGCACCTTCGGTAGCTTCGGTTCCTGAATTTACCAAATAGACTTTGTTTAAAGGTTCAGGTAAATGTTCTACTAAAAGCTTGCAAAATGCCACAGCAGGATCTTGAGCATATTCGCCATACACCATTACATGTGAATATTTATCCAACTGGTTTTTGATGGCATCGTTGACTCTTTTGTGCTGATGTCCAAGCGTACAAGCCGAAACTCCAGCCACAAAATCGAGGTATTTTTTATTATTTGTATCGTATATGTAGGAACCAATTGCATGGCTTACTTCCATTCCTAACGGATAAGGAGAAGTCTGAGCTTGGTATTTTAGGAAATCGTTTTTCATTTTTTAAGGCGCTGAGTAGCTGGGTTTCTGAGGAACTAAGTTTTAAGATTTTAGTCAAAACAGAAAACGGACTACTTTGTAGTATTCTTCTTTGTTGGATTTTTCTTGTCGTATTCCAAAGTTTCCTTTCGCACGTCCATTGGAGTGTTTTCCTTTGCTTTTTCGGCTGTGCTTTCTTTTACGATCTTTTCGTGGATTTCATTTTCTTCGGGAGGAAAAATATCGTCCTTTGAGAGGATTATTTCGTCCCCACGCCAAATGAAACCACGTAATTTTCGTGCGTTTTCAGGCAACTCTGTTTCAGGATACAAATCACTGTCAATGTTTTTGAAAGACGTTAAAGTATTGATTTTATTATCTTCAAAAGTAATATTGATAGAACTGCTCAATTTTTTTTCAATGCCTGTAAGTTCCAAATCATCATAGACATAGTAAATCACTTCGGTATTTTTTACGATATCCACATAAGACAGTTTATTGTCCTTGAATTTGCCATATAAATTTTGCCCTTTGACCTGATTATAGCCTTTCCCAAGGGTATCTTTTGAAACTAAAAAGGCATTATTCAAGACTTTAAGCGAATCTAATTTCTCTTTTGCATTGTCCCCGATAAGATGGATAACATCTCCCGTCATTTGATTTTTTTCATTCCAAATTACGGGTCTTCCAATCAATTGTGTCAGTGCTTTTTTGGTGCTGGAATGGATGGAATCGCATTTCCCACTCATATCGGTCTTGTAAAATCGTGCATTATCGAAAGCGCGGATGATCTGATTGCCTTTTTTTCCGGTAATCATCAATCTTTTTCCGTGGATGTAAACCGAATCATTTTCAACCAAATTGATTGCAACGGCTCGCTTGGTTACAAACATCGAGTCTTTCAACTTATAAACCTCACCATAATGTCCTTTGATGATTCCTTTGTTGATGGTATCGGTTATCTTCACGTTATTGGTTGCCGATGCAAATTCAATTTTTCGGTCGTAGTATAAGCTATCGCCTTCAATAAGTCGGTCGTCGTAACGAATGTAGGATTTTCGAAGAAAGTGACCGATATTTTTCTTGCTGTTGTAAAAACCTTTTTCGGTATAAATAAAATTGTTTTTCCCCGTTATGGTTGAAGGTCCAAAAAGGTAGGCGTGACCGGAAGTATGGTAATAATCCAAGTGATCGGATTTTATGGTATACTGCGGATTTGTAATCGTAACGGTTGTCAAGAATTGCGATTTTTTTTGCGTGGCATAATACCTTCCAGATGTACTGGTAAGCGTATTTTCCTTATTCACAATTCGACCGAAATTTTTATAAAAAGCTTCCTGCTTGTTTCGGTCAAAATTGATGGTGTCGGTCGTAAGGGTCATATCCGGCGAGCGCATCACAGGATTTCCAGTTGCAAAAGCTTGCTTGGCATTTCCACTGTATTCAGCATATTTACTGTTTAAAAAGAGCGTGTCACCTTGTACCATTTGTACATTTCCAAACAATTTCACATAGTTCTCTTTCTGAAAATAATAGGCTTTATTGCAAGTAATAATGATACCATCATGGTCAATTAAAACATTTCCAGTAAGGACGGCACCATCTGGAATTTCCATTTGGTTTCGGTCTGCAAAATCTGAGTGCTTTACCAAAATCTGCTTCGGTTGTTGTGCCAAAAGACTATTGGAACTCAAGATTATCAGGCCAATAAATAAGAAAAAAAGGATTTTTTTCAAGGGATTTTATTTTTTGCCAAATTTAAGTAAAATGTATAAAGGATGGAGTTTATTAAGAAATATTTATCAGCGGGTTTTAATCCCAGTTTCAAAGTTTTATATTTGTCGGAATGGATAGCGAGATTGGCTCCATAAAAGAAAATATGAAAACAAAATTGACAATAGGAATTGGGTTGGTGCTTTTGGCGTCGGCTTGTGGAAATAAGGAAGAGAAAAGAATGGAAATCGAGAAAAAGGAACCAAGAAAAGTGGTGGTTTATCAGGTTTTTACGCGTTTGTTTGGGAATAAAAATACGACCAACAAGCCTTGGGGAACGATTGAGGAAAATGGGGTAGGGAAGTTTAATGATTTTACCGATAAAGCGCTTCAAGAAATCAAGGATTTGGGTGTGACGCACATTTGGTACACGGGCGTTCCGCATCATGCTTTGGTTAATGATTATACGGAATTCGGCATTTCAAATGACGATCCGGAAGTGGTAAAAGGGCGTGCTGGTTCGCCGTATGCGGTCAAGGATTATTACAACGTGAATCCTGATTTGGCGGTGAATCCGGCCAAGCGTTTGCAGGAATTTGAAGCACTTATCGAGCGAACGCATCAAAATGAATTGAAGCTGATAATTGATATTGTTCCGAACCATATTGCGCGAAAATATGAAGGAAAAACCAATACGAAAGGTGTTCGTGATTTTGGTGCTGATGATGACGTGACAGTTGAATACAAAAGAGATAACAATTTTTATTACATTCCGAATCAGGCTTTTCAGATTCCTGATTTGGATCAAAAACCATTGGGTGGCGAGAAAAATCCGTTGATTGATGGTAAGTTTGATGAAAATCCAGCAAAATGGACAGGAAACGGTTCGCGTTTGGCAAAGCCGGATAAGAACGATTGGTATGAAACTGTAAAGATTAATTATGGTGTGAGACCGGATGGTACTAAGGATTTCCCAGAACTTCCGGCTGGTTTTGACAAGAAAGATTACAAGGAGCATTTTGCTTTTTGGAAGGATAAAGACGTTCCGAGTTCTTGGAACAAATTCCGAGATATTGCACTTTATTGGATTGATAAAGGAGTGGATGGTTTCCGATATGATATGGCTGAAATGGTGCCGTATGAGTTTTGGAGCTATATGAATTCAGCGATTAAGATGAAAAACCCGAATGCATTTTTATTGGCAGAAGTTTACAATCCGAAGGAATATCGAAATTATATCCATTTGGGAAAAATGGACTATTTGTATGATAAAGTGGAGTTGTACGACAAATTGAAAGATGTGGTGCAGGGCAGAAGCTTGCCAGATGCGATTTCGGATATTCAGCACGGTTTGGCGGATATTGAGCATCACATGTTACACTTCTTGGACAATCACGACGAACAGCGTTTGGCGGGTCCGGAATTCGCTGGAAGTCCGGAAAAGGGAAAACCTTTGATGGTGGTTTCTACTTTAATCAGTTCTTCGCCAACGATGGTGTATTTCGGTCAGGAAGTAGGCGAGGCCGGAAAAGAAAATGGTGGCTTTGGAACGCATTCCAGAACTTCTATATTTGATTATGTTGGCGTTCCGGAACATCAGAAATGGATGAACGATGGAAAATTCGATGGAGGAAAACTTTCGAAAGAGCAAAAAGAACTGAGGGATTTTTATAAACGATTATTGAATTTTTCTATTAAAAGCGATGCGCTAATGGGAAAATTCAAGGAGATTCAATCTGCAAATCGTGATAAAACCGATGGCTATGATCCTGGAATTTATTCTTTCGTTAGATGGTCGAAAAATGAAAAGTTAATTGTAGTCACTAATTTTTCGTGGCTGACTCGAAGCACATTTACATTAGAGGTTCCTGCTGATGTAATTTCTGAATGGAAATTAAAAGATGGAAATTATGATTTAAAAGATCAGTTGTACAACCAATCAAAAGTTAATTTAAAAGTGGAGAATGGTGTTGGAAAGGTAAGTTTGGTTTTGAAACCTTTGGAGTCGTTTGTTTATAAGATGTCTAAATAGAATCTGATTTTAAAGCAAATGAAAAAAGCATTCATTTTATTTTTAGTTCTATCACTATCTCTTTTTTTAGTCTACTTTTTTTTGAAAAAAAGTAGCGTTCCAGATTTTGATAAACTAGAAAAGACTCTATATGATAGACGAATTATACATCCTAATCAAAATAGTTGGAAAGAAACCTATACTGAAGATGTAGAATTTGATAAAGTAAATATTAAATTGTTTACTGTTGAAAATGTTGCTAAAGCAAAATTGTTTACTTCGGGAATCCTTAAATTTGAAATAGATATTAATATCGAAGATTCTAAAAAGTTGGTGCAGATTTTAAATGATTCAGCATCTTATGTTTGGAATGAATTGGGAACGGCTGAATTTGATAAGAAAATTGTCTTTTATGATAATTCAAATAAAGTAATCGGATTAACGCAGATTGATTTTGATAACCAACAGACTTATTCAGAACCGCATTCAAGAACTATGAAATGGGGAAATTTATCAGGTAGAGGACAGAAGGTTTTATTTGAAATTCTAAACAAGTATTTATAGAATAGTTGTGTGTTCTATTAAAAAAAGAAAAGGCTGTCAATCGACAGCCTTTATTATTCTATATAAAACGATTACTTCAAAATCGTCTGTTTTCTATCCGGACCAACCGAAACAATCTTAATTGGCACTTCCACTGCATTTTCGATGAATTCGATGTATGCTTTCAATTCAGCAGGAAGTTCTTCATAAGTGGTCATTCCTGTCAAATCGGCTTTCCATCCTTTGTATTCTTTATAGATTGGTGTTACATTTTCTTCTTCGATATTGTAAGGCAGATGCGAGATTTCTTCTCCTTTGTAGTTATAAGCAGTACACACTTTCAAGGTTTCAAATCCAGAAAGTACATCCCCTTTCATCATCATCAATTGGGTAACACCATTCACCTGAACGGCATATTTTAGCGCTACTAAATCCAACCAGCCACAACGGCGTTTTCTTCCTGTAACCGAACCAAATTCGTTTCCAACTTTGGCCATAATGTCTCCATCTTCGCCAAAATCTTCCGTTGGGAAAGGTCCGCTTCCAACTCTTGTAGTGTAAGCCTTGAAAATACCGTACACTTCCTTGATTTTGTTTGGAGCGATTCCTAAACCTGTACAAGCTCCTGCAGCAGTGGTGTTAGAAGACGTTACAAACGGATACGTTCCGAAATCTACATCCAACAAAGAACCTTGTGCTCCCTCTGCAAGTATTGATTTTCCTGCTTTTTGAGCTTGGTTTAAATATTCTTCGCTGTCAATAAAATCCAATTTCTTCAAATCCTCAATCGCTTCGAAGAATTCTTTTTCCAATTCAGCCAAGTTGTATTGAATGTCAACATTGTAAAAAGAAATCATTGCTTCGTGCTTGTCAGCCAAAGCGCGGTATCTGTCTTTAAAATCAGCTAATTCGATATCGCCAACACGCAATCCGTTTCTACCGGTTTTGTCCATATAAGTTGGTCCAATTCCTTTTAAAGTAGAACCAATTTTTGCTTTTCCTTTTGAAGCTTCAGAAGCCGCATCCAACAATCTGTGTGTCGGAAGGATCAAATGTGCTTTTCTTGAGATGATCAACTTTGATTTTAAATCCAAGTTGAATTTTGCCAAACCGTCGATTTCAGTTTTAAAAACTACGGGGTCAATCACGACACCATTTCCAATAACGTTGATGTTGTTATCGTGAAAAATCCCTGATGGAATTGTTCTCAAGACGTGTTTGATTCCGTCAAATTCCAAAGTGTGTCCTGCGTTTGGTCCGCCCTGAAAACGGGCAATAATATCATATTTTGAAGTGAGTACGTCAACAATTTTTCCTTTGCCTTCGTCACCCCACTGCAATCCTAGTAATAAATCTACGGTCATTATTTGTGTGTTAGTTGTTTGTTGTTGTTTCAGGACATGTAGTTTTTGTCCTTGCTTTTATTTTAATTCTTCGTTGTTAGTAGTTGCTCTTTTGTTTCCATACAAATACAACGAATGATTGTGAATTTCGATATCAAAAATCTCTTCAATCGTTTTCTTGATGGTTTGAATTCTTGGGTCACAGAATTCAATTACTTCGCCGGTATCGGTCATGATGATGTGGTCGTGTTGCTTGTCGAAATAAGACTTTTCGTAATGTGCCTGATTTTGTCCAAACTGGTGCTTGCGAACCAAAGCACAATCCAAGAGTAATTCGATTGTATTGTAAAGGGTAGCCCGACTCACACGATAGTTCTTGTTCTTCATCTTGATGTACAGGTTTTCTATATCAAAATGATCTTCGTTATCGTATATTTCCTGAAGAATGGCGTAGCGTTCAGGAGTTTTTCTATGTCCTTTGTTCTCAAGATATTTTGTAAAAACATTTTTTACAATTTCCTGATTTTTACTGTTATCAACTGAAATGAGTGTCATATCCTGCAAAGATAATTTTTTATTTTGAAAGGGCAATGGTGTATTATGATGGAAGTATTAAGTATTAAGACAGGATGGGCTCAATTAAAGCTTTTTCCATATTTAATTCGTCTTAATACTTAATATTCAAATCGTACTACTAATTCTTATAAACCCTTGTCACCTTATCGATTCCGTCAATTTTTTTGATGTTGTCCGTCAGTTTTTTCAAGATAGTATTGTTTTGTACAATGACCGCAACCTGACCTTTAAAGATTCCTGCTTCACTGCTCAACGAAATACTCTGGATGTTTACGTGCATATTGCTCGAAATCACTTTTGTCAATTCGTTGGTCAATCCTAAGCTGTCCATTCCCGTAATATCCAAAATGGCCTTGAATTCTTGCTGTGAGGAATCAATCCATTTGGCAGGAATAATTCTATAAGCATAATTCGATTGCAGGCTTATGGCGTTCGGGCAATCTTTCTTATGGACTTTAATCCCTTCATTAATCGTTACAAAACCAAAAACTTCATCGCCGGGAATAGGATTGCAACAGGTAGATAATTTATAATCCAATTTGTCTTGGTCGATGCCAAAAACAAGCATGTCATAATTATTGCTAAGCTCTTCTTTCTGAATTTGTTCCGGTTGATAAGACGGAGTTCGCTTGATTTTATTCTTGAAGAAATTCATAAAGGTATTGCTCTTCAAAGACGCATACTCTTTCAATTGGCTGTTTTCGATAGAGCCAATTCCTACACGATAAAACAAATCCAAACTGGTTTTTAGCTTAAAGAAAATCACCAATTCATTGATGACATTTTCATTAACTGTAATCTTTAGATGGCGGAGTTTTCGTGTCAGCAATTCTTTTCCGTCTTCGGCAATCTTTTTTGTATTCTCGTTAAGGACACTTTTGATTTTGTTTTTTGCCCGTGAGGTTGTAACGTAATCCAGCCAATGACTTGTTGGCTTTTGGTTGGGAGAAGTAATAATCTCGACCTGATCTCCACTTTTAAGTTCATAATTCAAAGGAACTAATTTTCCGTTTACCCGTGTACCTCTTGTATGGACACCAACAGCGGAGTGGATACTGAAGGCAAAATCCAGCGATGTCGCGCCCTTTGGAAGCGATTTTATTTCTCCTTTCGGTGTAAAGACGAAGATCTCTTTTGAGTACAAATTCATTTTGAAATCTTCCACAAAATCTACTGCATTGGTTTCTTGATTTTCCAAAGCCTCTTTCAAGAGGTTCAGCCAAACATCTAAACCACTTTCTTCGGTAGCGCCTTGCTTGTATTTATAATGTGCGGCATAACCTTTTTCGGCAATTTCATCCATCCTTTCGCTACGAACCTGCACTTCCACCCAACGTCCTTTTGGTCCCATAACCGTGATGTGCAATGCCTCGTAACCTGTTGATTTTGGCGAAGAAATCCAATCCCTCAAACGGCTCGGACTCGGACGATAATGGTCTGTTACGATGGAATATATCTTCCAGGCGATGAATTTCTCATCATGCGGATTGCATTTGTAAACGATTCGCAAGGCAAACTTGTCGTAAACCTCGTCGTAGCTCACATTTTGGGCCTTCATCTTCCTTCTGATGGAATAAATGGATTTTGGCCTTCCTTTGATTGAGTAATCAATTCCTTCGGCATCCAAAGAACTTTTCAAGACATTCGAAATGGTCGTAATGTATTCGTCTTGCTCTTCCTTGGTTTCTTTTACTTTGCTAACAATATCATTGTAAACTTGTGGTTCGGTATATTTCAATCCTAAATCCTCCAGTTGCGTTTTGATGTTGTAAAGTCCCAAACGGTGGGCAAGTGGAGCATAGATGTATAAGGTTTCGGAAGCTATTTTGGTTTGCTTATAATCCACCATCGATTCCATGGTTTGCATATTGTGCAAACGATCGGCCAGTTTTATCAGGATTACACGAACGTCGTCGTTCAGGGTCAAAAGCATCTTCCTGAAATTCTCAGCCTGCATCGATACATTCATATCCTTTTGAACCTGGGCAATTTTGGTTAATCCTTCAACGAGTTGCGCTACTTTCGGGTTGAACATTTTTTCGATATCCTCGACTGTAATTTCGGTATCTTCTACGACATCGTGCATCAAGGCGGCGGCAATGGAGGTGGCGCCAAGTCCAATTTCCGAAGCGACAATTTTGGCCACGGCAATGGGGTGGAAGATATAGGCTTCGCCTGATTTTCTTCGTTGGTCTTTGTGCGCATCTACCGCAACATCAAAAGCTTTTCGGATTAATTTTTTATCGTCTTCTGATAAGGTTTGGTAACTGATCCTCAGTAATTCCTTATACTCTTTTGCAATTGCCTTATTCTCTTGTTCAATCTCTAATTCGGTCATAGTTCTTTTATAGCTTAGCTAAAAGTAGAATAAAGATTTTAATTGTGCAAATTTTCTAAAAATGCTTTTGGTTTTTAAATTTTTTAGAAATACGAGTACTATCTTTACATTTTAAAATCTTAAAAAGTATGAAAAAAAATCTATTGAAAATCGTTGTCCTAATGGGGGTATTCTCGCTTTCGAGCTGTGTTAAAGTAGAAAAAAAGGAAACAGAAGTAAATCAGGAAGTTGTAGCTACTGATACAATTGCAGAACTTGAAACTCCAAAGGCAGAAACCAAAACGGTTGAAGGAAAAGTAGTTGAAATTACTTATGGAAAGGATGGTTATACCGCAAAATTAGAAACACCTGAAAAGGAGTTTTATTTTGTAACCATCAGTCATGCAAATCTCACCGATCATGCGCAATATAAGAAAGTGAAAGTGGGAGAAACACTAAAAGTGACGGGAGATTTCTGGAAGATGGAAAACGACAATCAAATCACGGTTCGTGTGATTGAATAGTTTTAAAAACAATTAGCCACAGATTCACAGATTTTTATACATTAATCTGTGAATCTGTGGCTAAATATAAAGCAAAAGGCTGTCTCGATAGACAGCCTTTTTTATTTATAAAAATTTTCCGCAAACTGCATCGCCAAAGTTGCGTGCGTGAGGGATAGAAGCGGAAATCCTTTTGTGTTTTTTCTTTAAAAACACAAAAGATTGGGAGCGGATAGCCCGACCCCGAATTTTTCTTTCGGGGTCACGCCCAAATGATCTAATTGTTTTTCCAATCAATTTTTCTAGAGAAGTACATGACGGCACCGAGAATGAGGAACAGGCCGATGCTTCCTACCAAAAGCGCATAGTTTTCGAGCTGGATGATGACGAAAATAAAGGTGTAAAGTGCCGTGAGTGAAGCTCCGATGAAGAGCGGAAATTTCCTGTTTTTGAGGATGGAGAAGGAGTAGAGCACGATCATGACGATGACTGAAATGGTGGCGATGATGTAGGCCAACGTAAAACTCGAGTGTTCAGTTATGGAAATTAAAAGCGTGTAGAACATGATTAAAGCCAAGCCGATCATGCTGTATTGAAAGATGTGGATGCTGATTTTGCTGATGGATTGGATAAGGAAAAAGATAAGAAATGTGAGGCCGATAACGAGGAATCCGTATTTGGAGGCTCTTTCGTTTTGCTGGTATTCGTCGACGGTTTCGATGAGTTTTACACCGAAAAGGAATTCGTTTAGGTTGGGCATTTTCTCCAAATGTTCTTGGGCAAACGGTCGGTTGATGTGGAGTACTTTCCAATCGGCATGGAAGCCTTTTTCAGTGATGGTCTTGGAATCGGTATTGGCGGCGAAGGAACCTTCAAAGCTTGGCGATTCCCAATCGGAATCAATGTTTATAGTTGTGGTTTTTCCGACAGGAATAAACTTGACGCTGTTACTTCCGTTGTAAAGCATTGAAAAGTTGAAATTGATTTTGCCATCGGCATTTACAAGGTTGTAATCAAAGTTGTTGGTTTCGAGTTCGCCATAGAATTTATCGTCCTGCGCTTTGGATTCAAATACAAAAGTTTGGTTGTTTAGTTTGATGTTCAGGTCGCTTTTGATGCTTTTTAGGTTTGTTGTTTTTACTACGATTACGGCTTTATTCCAAAGAATATCTTCGTTTTTAATTTCGAGTTTTTCAAAATTTGGCTTGACGAAATAACCATCAAAGTTCATGTTTGCGGTAAAAACCACATTGTTGTAGAGTCCACGTTTTAAGGAGGTGTTTTTCTTTATATCGGATTTGTTTTTTAACTGCTCCGGAAAGAAATAGGCATAATCAATATAGGTTGTTTTCTGGATTTGCACTTGCTTGGTTTTCGCATCTACTACAGATGTTTCGGTGTAGGTTTTGTATGGAATTCGTAGGGTTGGACCATAAAAATGCACGTCTGTTCCCCAAAGCTCGGTTACTTCATTGACTACTTCTTTCTTACGTTCGGAGCGTTCGAAGATTAATTCTTGAACAAAATTTAAAGGGATCAAAAGTACTAAGGTTAGTATCCCAACCATAATTAATTTAGCAGTTGTAGATTGAAAGAAATTGGTTGGTTGATGTTCTTGATTTTCTGAATTTTCCATAATAATTGTTTTTAAAGGTTATTTGTTGAATGTTAAATAAATATAAAGTGAAGCAATTGGAATATTTGATAAGATAAGTAAGGCCTGATTTGCGATTTTTGTTCTGAGATCAGGCAAAAGAGTAAAGAAATAGAGCAGATAAAACAGCATGATAATGTTGAGAACAATTGCGATGATGAGATAAAAAAATCCTATTATGAGAATGTTTATTTCATCAGGAAAAATCATTTGCAAAAAAAATAGGATTGTTCCTCCAGCGAGAGAAGTTAAGAACAAGATAGTTGAGAAGTTAATCTGACTTTTGAAATTATTGTTGTTCATCTTATTTGATTTTAAATGTATTTTGAATTTCACTTACCGGAACATTTAGCATTTTGTAGAAATCCAAATAGTGAAATTCCAAAGCCTGCTTTCCTCTTTTGTATTCTGATAAAAATGATTTGAATTTTGTGGGATAGAAAACTGTTCCCGACAAGACAACCATATAGAGATAAAGACTCTTTTTTCCATTCCCGAGCAGGTAATATTGCATTCCAATTTCTTCTACAACAGAAACACCTGTGTTGGTCAAGATGTGAATAGCATCGTGGTCTTCGAGTTTTTCCTGAATTTGGAAATCATGCTTCAAGAGAAAACAGCCCAAATGAAAGCCCAATGATTTTTCTTCAAAACCCAATAACTCTTTTCTAGAAAGTCCCCAAGGTTCATTCTTCTTGAAGTATTTCTGATACGGTTTTTTGCTTGCTTCATAAAGCTTCTCGATAAGTAAATCTTTCATATTTTGTTTTTAAAGAACTTTGAATTTCAAAGTAAATGAATAAATTTTTTTAGCTTAAGATTTCTGGATTAATTTTTCAAGTGCTTCAATATGTTCCTTGAAGGCTTTCTTTCCGTCTTTTGTAGCGATATATCTTGTGTTGGGTTTTTTACCGATGAACTGTTTTTCAATCATAATGTAATTTTCAGCTTCTAAAGCTTTTGTGTGGCTGGCAAGGTTTCCATCGGTTACACCCAAAAGTTCCTTGAGCATATTGAAGTCGGCACTTTCGTTCACCATCAAAATCGACATGATACCCAGTCGGATACGATGGTCAAAGGCTTTGTTGATATTTTGGATGATGTTTTTCAAAAGGCAAATTTAATTCTATAAAATTTAATATTATTGATTTCTTTCATATTTAAAATACATAAAAGCACCGTATAAAATATGACAGATTCCAAATCCGACTACCCAAAAATGCAAGCCATATCCTGAAAATTCAATGGCGAATAATCCAAGAATGATTTCAGTAAGCCCCAAATAGCGAACGTCTCTAAAAGTATATTTGCTGGCATTAACACAAGCCAATCCGTAAAAAATCAGAACCACTGGAGAAATCAATCCGTAATGTCCGTTTTTTAGTAACAATAAGGCGAAAATACCACCCGTACACAACGGAATGGCAAAATTCAAAATCAATCGTTTAGAGGAGTGATTCCAAACTTTTTCGCCCAATTTCTTGGCTTTTCGTGCTGTTAAAATATAAGCGGTTAATAAGGAAAGAAACAATACAATAAAGGCGGTTCCAAGAATCAATTTAAAAGTTGTACTTTCAAGTGTTATGTATTCGTAGGCATGACTTTTAATCAAATAATTCACATAAAAAGCACCAATAAGTGCATAAACACCTGCCAACACACCCGCCATTCCACTTAAGGAAATGAACTGTGTCGATTTGCTCATCATGTTTTTGATATCCTGGATATCCTGAAGGTATTTATTCGTTTCCATATTAAAGAACTTTGAAACACAAAGTAAATAATAAAAAAAATAGTCACCAAATAAAATGATGACTATTTTGAAATTATATTTTAGCTTATTAAACTCTGAAAATTCCTCCTACAGAAATGATTCTTTGGAAGAACATAAAGTGCTGTGAAGCCGAGTCGTTCGTACTTTTTGTAGTACGAATGTCTTGCATGTCGATATAACCGCCTTTCAATTCACCCTGAAGGTAAAAATGTTTGAAGAACGTAATGTTTATTCCAGCTTTCGCCGAAAGGCCATAACCCGATACGTGAAATTGATCGTAGCGTTCCTTGCCTAAAATCTTGGTATTGGTCTTTGGGTATAAAATCCCAGCACCAATTCCTTCGGTCAGATTGATTTGAATCTTATCGGTGTTTCCAATTTTAAACCAAGAGGAAACATCATCAAATCGCGAAAATTCTGAATGAACGTAATTCAAACCATCGGTATGTTCAAACGTCAGGAATTCGTTTTCTAAAACCTGGGGCGTGTTGTTGTAAACGCCGTCGTAAGGAGCATAACCATTGATAGTTCCAGACATGTTCACGGTTTGGTTCTGACGCATCACATATTTCATGTGATCCACACCGATGCTGATGCTGTAATGATCGGAAATAAAATAACCAATCTTTAAATTCGTCTGTGGGATGGTCATCCTCGCCGGATTCAGATAATCAATATGGTATCCTTTTGGCTTGTCATCGGCTTTAACGTCTTTCAATGTAAAGTCATAGCCATCTCCTTTAAAATGAATATCGGATTTTGAATAACTTTCGCGGTTTCCTCCCCACGAAATAAAGAATTTTCCTTTGTTGTTTGCGGTGTATTTTTCCGGATTTTCTGCCAGTTCCTGTGCAGAAGCGTACTGTGAAAAAACACAAAAAGTGAGTACAACCAATAATGGATGTTTCAAGGTAATAGTGTAATAAAAATGATAATTAGAAAGAATTTACGGTTTGTCTGATGGCTACAAGTTTTTTCATCAAGCCTTCAAAATAATCCAAATGCAGCATATTTGCTCCATCGCTTTTCGCATTTGCAGGATCAAAATGGGTTTCGATAAAAATACCGTCAACACCAACAGCAATACCTGCTTTGGCAACAGTTTCAATCATATCCGGTCTTCCGCCCGTTACTCCAGCTGTTTGATTCGGTTGTTGCAGAGAATGTGTTACATCCAGAACGGTAGTGGCATATTGTTGCATTGTTGGAATACCGCGGTAATCCACAACCATATCCTGGTAGCCAAACATCGTTCCTCTATCCGTCACCATAACGCTTTGGTTGTTGCAATCCAATACTTTCTGAACGGCGTGCTTCATGCTTTCCGGACTCATGAATTGTCCTTTTTTCAAGTTCACCACTTTTCCTGTATTGGCAGCAGCCACTACTAAATCCGTCTGGCGTACCAAGAAAGCTGGGATTTGCAAAACATCCACATATTCGGCAGCCATTGCAGCATCTTCGTTTGTATGGATATCGGTTACAGTTGGGACATCAAAAGTTTCAGAAACTTTTCGAAGGATTTTTAGCGCTTTTTCATCACCAATTCCAGAGAAACTGTCAATTCTAGAACGGTTCGCTTTTTTGAAAGAACCTTTAAAAACGTAAGGAATTTGTAATTTATCAGTTGTAGCAACTAACTTTTCGGCAATTCGCAACGCCATTTCTTCTCCTTCAATCGCGCAAGGTCCTGCCAGAAGAAAGAAATTACCGCTGTCTAAATGCTTTATTTTTGGAATATCTTGTAGATTCATAATGTAGTTTTTGACGCTGCAAAGATAGTTATGAATCGGGAATTTGTGTCCTCGAATTAAGTTTTTTTTATGAAGCTTTTCTTCTCATTTACAGAGAGAAATTAAAATTTATCAGAGAAATTAAAATTGCTTCAAACCAAATCCAATCGGAACCATCAAAACACTCTTTTCATAGATGTTGATGTACAATTTTATAGGCTTTTTTTGACCGACCCATCTCACTTCATAAACTTCCAACATTGCGGCTCCAAACTCACTTTTCTTAGAAGGAAACGGACAGCAATTTTCCAATTTCTTGAAGAATATTTTCTCGCCTTTCGGTCCTGTCAGTGCATTGAAAAACCGTGGCTGATTGATCGAGTCGTTCTTTGTACTCTTATAAAAAATATTAATAGGGTAGTCCTTGTCATAACCGTATTTGGGATCCTTGCTGTATTCCGTAATCTGGAAGACATTATTTTTCGTCAACACCAAATCAGGAGCATTGTCATCGACATTCTTAAGCGTTGATTTTGTGCTGATGCACGAAGTAAGCAACAAAAAGCAAAGCAATCCCGAAAAAAAAGTCTTTAATTTCATGGTTATTTTTTTAAATTTTTGGTTTGCAAAAAGTAAGCCACAATTGCCGATATCACCACACCAAAAGAGAGTGCAGAAAAGATACTTTGGAAAATGTAACTCGACAGATTAAAATATGCTTTTGCATCTTCGATCTTGGTTCCTTTTGCCACTGCATTTTCAATCATGTTCGGAAAAAATTCCGGTGCCATTCCCTTATGGATGATAATTTGACATAACGGCATCAGGATTGCAATCACGATGGTCATAAAAATTCCCGTCACAGCACCTTGTTTCCAATCCATGTTATTATGAAAGTAGTTTTTCTTTTTGTCGTTTAGCGCAAGCACATAAATAAAAACTCCTATAAAAGTAAACAGCATCGAATACAATAAATAATCATCGATTTTTTCGCTGTAGTAGCCACTCATCTTTTCAACATAGATCCAAACAAGAAAGGCAAAAAAGTAGCGGATTCCCCATTTGATTTCGATTGCAAATTTTTTCATTATTACTTTGAATTAAGCACCCAAATTTAAGGGTTTATTTTAATACCGAGTTATTCCGCCTTAAAAATCATTTGAATTGCTATTTTTGCAAACAACAAACTAAACAATACACAAAAACATGGATGCAATTACCCAAACCTGGCCGTGGTACGTTTCAGGATTCATCATCGGGATGGTCATGCTCTTGCTCAACTATTTCGGAAAAGTCTTTGGCATGTCCTCCAATATCCGTACGCTCTGCACCATCGCCGGAGCCGGAAAATTCTCAGAATTCTTCCGCTTCGACTGGAAGTCACAAATATGGAATCTTGTCGTACTAGCAGGAGCGATGCTCGGCGGTTTCGTAGCCGTACATTATATGAGCGACCCAACAAACGTTGACATCAACCCACAAACGATCGAGCAACTTGCAACATTAAACATCGATGCGCCAAACGGAAAACTCGCTCCCGAAGCCCTTTTCGGCAACGAAGTATTCAGTTCTCCAAAGATGCTCGCCATCCTTTTGATTGGTGGAATCCTAATCGGTTTCGGTTCGCGTTATGCTGGTGGTTGTACATCTGGACACGCCATTTCGGGACTCAGCAACCTGCAATTGCCGTCGCTCAAAGCCGTTATCGGTTTCTTCGTTGGCGGATTGATCATGGCACATTTCCTTTTGCCACTTATTTTTTAGGAGCGAAACTTTAGTCATAAATTAAACCATATTCCTGCTGTTCGTTGCAATCTTTTCTTTTTTAAAGAAAAAAAGAAAAGGATTTCCACTACCATCAGGGCTAGATAAAAACAAAAGGCACTCTTTTAACTTTTAGAAAAAACATAAAATGAAATTCATAAAATATTTACTCGTTGGTTTCCTTTTCGGAATCGTACTCACAAAATCCGAAGCCGTTTCCTGGTACCGCATCTACGAAATGTTCCAGTTTCAATCGTTCCACATGTACGGAATCATTGGAGTAGCCGTATTCACAGGACTTATCGGTATTCAAATCATCAAACGCAACAACATCAAAGACATTCAAGGAAAACCTATTGTTATTGCCGACAAGGAAAAAGGTTCCTTCCGCTATTGGGTAGGAGGTCTGTTCTTTGGGTTGGGTTGGGCTTTGGTTGGAGCATGCCCAGGACCAATATTTATCCTTATTGGAGCCGGATTTTGGAGTGTAGCCGTTATTTTGCTTGGTGCAATGATCGGAACTTTCCTTTACGGATTGCTAAAAGACAAGCTTCCCCATTAGCATTAAGATGTTAATACTTTCCTTATTTGCTGGTCTGTAAAATTTAGAAAGCTTAAATTGTAGTAAAAATTAAAAAATACAGCTATGAAAAATTTAAGCATTTTATTTTTATCCGCATTGGCGCTATCATTAGGCTCCTGCGGAAGCGACGACAACGGGAATCCAGTGCACACAGATGCAGACATCGTAGGAAAATGGACTTACAGCAAGGTAGGAATGGGCAACACGTTGATTGATTATCCTGACCATGAAGATGGTTGCAACAAAGATTATGTAGAGCTCACGGCCAATGGTGTGTTTCGCGATGTAGATTATGATTCCTTCAGTACACCATGTCAGGTTTTCACCGATGAAGGAACCTATTTAAAAGATGGAAACACACTAACCGTAACCTATGATGGAGATGATATTGATGTTGTGAACATCTTGATACTCTCCGAAACCGAATTGAAAATCCAAAACAGTGATGGAGAAGTGGTAGTGTTTACAAGACAATAATCTGTTTTAAAATTATTTAAAATCCCGATTAGTCGGGATTTTTTATTTCCTTTTTAAGAAACGTTCAAGCTTTAAAGCTATAAATATTATTGAAAATCATATAAAGTTGATCATAACAAGTCAGTTACTTTTATAAAAAAAAACACTGTTATGATTCATCAACTAAAACCTTCAATTCTTGTAGAAACACCACTTGGAACGGGACAAGCCATTTTTATTATAGATTACGGAATGCATCAAAATACTTGCTGGGTAGTAGCCCTGCAAAGCAACGGTGTCATCAAGCACTTTGATTGCAACGACGTTATTTTATCTACCAATTATACCTACGGTATGAATCTTAGGAAGAATAAATTTGATACTAAAAAAGAAGAAGTGGCAGGAAATAATGTGTAATTAGACCTTATTCCTGCTCCATTCGCTCCAAGATCCCACATACAATTTTGGGATATTCAAGCCCGCCGATGCAATCGCCAGTAGTGAATGGCAAGCCGTCACACCCGATCCGCAATGCACAATGATATTTTCAGACAAAATGCCATTGAAAGCTTTTAAATATTTTTCCCTTAATTCATTCGGAGAAAGGAAAAATCCATTATCATCTAAATTTTCAGTAAACGGAATGTTGATGGCTCCCGGAATATGTCCCGCAATCAAATCAATCGGTTCTTTTTCGCCACGGTATCTTTCGGCATCGCGCACATCAATAATAAGGTAGTTTTCATCCAAGGACACTTTTTCTACTTCTTCCATTGTGGCAATAGGAAGTTGCCAGCCTTCAATGGGATAAGCAGGAGATTGGTTGGTAAAAATCGTATCGGAATTTACAGGAAATCCAATCTTCACGGCTTCTTGAAAACCACCATCAAGGACCTGTGCCTTTTCGTGTCCTATGGATTTTAACATCCACCAAAAACGCGCCGCCGCATTCGCGCCGTTTTTATCATCATAAACCACAACATGACGATGCTTCGAAATGCCCAAGCTTGATAACGTTTCCGAAAACTGCTCCAGTGTGGGCAACGGATGCCTTCCGCCTTTGGCAAGATTTTCTTTAATGTCTGCCAGATCCTTGTTCATATCTACAAACACCGCTTTGTCCAAATGGCGATGCTGATAGTTTTCAAAAGCATTTTTACCATTGCTCACGTCAACAATTATAACGTTTTCTGATTCATATATATTTAGTAATTCAGTTGCTTGAATTAGAGGAGTGGTAATGGTCTTCATTTTAAATTTTTTAAATAGATGGAAAGAAGCGATAATCTAAAAGACTAATATCATTCAACCAGCAAAGCACTTTCAGCATTTTGGATGCGAATGGCTTTCCGATCTGCGTGTACCAATTTTTCCAGCTCTTCACTTTTCTCCCGTGCTGCATTTATGTATTCAGCCTCGCTATTGCGCATGCTTGAGAGGTATTTGAGTGTTCTTTCGTCGTGGGTGAAAAAAGTTTTTGCCGCCTGCGCCGCTTCGTTTCGGCTGTGGCCCAAAAGCTTTAAAACATCAACACCTACACGAAGACTGGTGTCCAGCGTTTCCCTGTAAATATGCATGATTCCGGCATTCATCTGCTCATAGGCATCGTAACGGTTTTCCGATCTTACCAATATATACAAATGTGGGAAATGTTTTTTGATGGTTTCAATCATTCCTAAACGCTTTTCGGTATCGCTAATTGCAATGATAATGATCTGAGCCTTTTTTGCCCCAGCAATCTCCAGTAAATCATAGCGCGTCGCATCTCCATAATAAACCTTGAAACCCATCTTTCGAAGAAAATCTACATTGTCGCTGTCGTTATCCAAAACGGTTGTCGGGATATCGTTCGCCTTCAGAAAACGCCCTATAGTGTTTCCGAAATGACCGAATCCGGCAATGATAACGGGATTGTCCTGCTCTTCTACATCAGTTTCCCTTTCTATGTAGCCAGTAGGATTCATTGCGGCACATTGATGAGGGATGAGGAATTTCTCATTGAGGACCATCATAATTGGGGTGAGGGCCATGCTGATTGCGGTAACAGCCATCATCAAATCGGTGATTTCTTTACTTAGAATGCCTTCCTGAAAAGAGAAACTCAATAGCACGAAAGCAAATTCCCCAATTTGGCTCAAGCCGACACTGAAAATGAGGTTTTGTGCATTTCTTACTTTAAAGATTCGTCCCAAGCTGAAAAGGATAACCGTCTTGATAAGCATCAAGCTCACCACCAAACCCACAATGAGGAAAGTTTTGCTTATCAACAATTCAAAATCGATGGAGCTTCCTACTGCTATGAAGAATAAACCAAGAAGCAACCCCTTGAACGGATCGATGGCGATTTCCAGCTGATGGCGGTATTCGCTGTTGGCCAAAACTACACCTGCCAGGAAAGCACCTAGAGCGGGACTTAAACCTACGGAAGTCATCAAAACGGCAATTCCAACAACAAGCAAGAGGGCAGTGGCGGTAAACATTTCGCGCATGCCTGTTTTTGCCATCAAGTGGAACACGGGCCGAAGGAGGTATTTCCCGGTAAAAATAACGATTGCTACGGCAAGCAAGACAACGAAGGGCTGGCTCCACTCGGGCAAAGTATCTATTAATGTGGTATGGCTTACGGTAGCAGAAGTGGATTTCAGAGTGTCATTTGCCAAAAGCGGAAACAGTGCCAGCATGGGGATGATGGCCAAATCCTGAAACAGCAATACGGCAAAGGAACTCTGACCCGCCACTGATTTCATCCAGCCTTTTTCTTCCAAAGTCTGCATTACAATTGCGGTGGATGACATGGAGATAATCATTCCCAAGACCAATGAAGTCTTGAAATCCAATCCTAGAAGCATCGCCAAGGCGGTTATAATAACCGTTGTCCCAACTACTTGCAGGCCACCCATTCCGGCGATGGTTTTGCGCATGCGCCATAAACGGGAAGGCTCCAGCTCCAAACCGATAACAAAGAGCATCATCACGACACCAAATTCGGCAAAGTGCATAATATCATGTCCTTCGGTTCCGATAAAGCCGAAGCAGAACGGTCCGATGACAACACCTGCTACAAGATAGCCGAGCACAGAACCGAGACCGAGTCTTTTGGCAATAGGAACCATAATGACGGCACCCGCCAAATAGATCATTGCTTGAAATAAGAAGTTTTCTTGCATGTTGCTTATTTTATTTAAACACAGATTTCTGGTCAATCTATGTTATATTTAAATCTGTATAAATTTAGTTTATAAATGGAATGGTTTTGATTCTTTTGAAAAAAAAATCAATTGCCCTACTTGAATTTTCGGGCAATTGATTCGGAGAAACAAATAAAAACAAATCTAAAAAAATCCTTACTCTTATTTCCAGCCTCCACCTAAAGCCCTGTAAAGACTTACATCGGCATCCAGACGGGAGCGTTTTAATGTGGCCAGTTCCAATTCACTTTGAAGTAAATTGCTTTGAGCCACAATCACTTCGAGATAATTCGCCATTCCGTTTTTGAAGAGCATATTTGCATTCTTGATAGCAGTTTGCAAAGTCGTAACCCTCTTGGCAACTATATTTTGCTGCTCTTTCAGTTTTTCAACCTGTACCAATGCATCCGAAACTTCGCCAACAGCTATAAGAACAGATTGACGGAATTCGATCACTGCCTTTTCACGGTCAATTTTGGCAACTTCAAATTGTGTACGAATCCTTTTACTGTTCAAGATAGGCTGGGTCAAACCTCCCGCAACCGTACCAAATAAAGAGGCAGGAATGTTGAACCAATTACTGGATTCAAACGAATTAAGTCCTCCCGTGGCAGTAATTCTCAAGCTTGGATAGAAATTGGCTTTTGCGATACCTACTTTGGCATTGGCAACCTGCAATCCAAGTTCTGCAAAATGCACATCGGGTCTTCTGCTTACCAATGAAGATGGTAGTCCGGCATCGGTGTCATCATTTAAACCAATAGCATTCAAATCGGTGTTGCGTTCTTTTGCACCTGGAAAACTTCCCGAAAGGATGCTCAGGGCATTTTCCTGGATGGCTATGTTTTGTTCCAATTGCGGAATCAATTGTGCTGCTACCGATTGCTGTGCTTCAGCTTGCTGTTTTGCCAAAGAAGTTACCTGTCCGGCTTCAAATTGCAAGTTGATGACAAACAATGTGCTGTCGTTCAAGGTCAGGTTCTTTTTGGCAATAGCCAATTGGGCATCCATCATCAGGAGATTGTAATATCCTTTGGCGACATTGGCCACAATCGTGGTCTGTAAAGCTTTTTTGGCTTCGCCCGATTGCAGGTATTTTGCCAAGGCTTCTTTCTTCTGGCCTTTCATTTTCCCCCAGATATCTGCTTCCCATGACAAGCCTGCCGCTGCGTTGAAATCATTGATATGGTGCTGGCCAAGAAAGGTATTCGTACTCAAGCCGTTCAAACTATTGTCTGAAATTCGGGTTGAAGTTCCCGTAATCTGAAGGTTTAGTTCCGGAACATTGTTCCACTTCGCCTGCTTCAATTGCCATTGGGCAGCTTCAATATTTTTTTGAGCGATTTGCAAGTCGTTGTTTTTGGCAACGGCACTGTCAATAAGCTTTAAAAGTGAAGCATCCTTGAAGAATTGCTTCCATTCCAAGTCGGCAATTGAAGTAGAATCTGCAGCAGTTGTATTTCTGAAATTTTCAGGAATTGCTTCTTTTGGGACTTCGATATTTTCGGAAATCTTACATGCTGATAACGTAAGAAGTACGAGCAAGGCAAGATATTTATTGATATGATTTTTCATTATTTTTCTTCGTTATGAATTACTGCAATTGGTTTCCCGCTGGCTTTTTCTTGTAAATATTGGAATACGATGAATAAAACCGGAATGATTAATAATCCGAGAATTACTCCAGAAACCATTCCTCCGGCTGCACCAATACTGATCGAATGGTTACCTTGTGCTGATGGTCCGTTGGCGCTCATCATCGGAATCAATCCTACAACAAAAGCCAATGATGTCATGATGATTGGTCGCAAACGTAATTTTGCCGCTTCGATGGAAGCTTTGACCAATGCTTGTCCAGATTTTCGTTTTTGAACGGCAAATTCTACAATCAGGATCGCGTTTTTGGCGAGCAGTCCGATAAGCATGACGAGGGCAACCTGTACATAAATATTGTTTTCAATTCCAGTTAATCCGATGGCTACAAATACTCCGAAGATTCCTGTTGGGATTGAAAATATTACTGCCAAAGGCAAAATATAACTTTCGTATTGAGCTGCAAGCAAGAAATAAATGAATATCAAACAAAGCAAGAAAATTGTTGCAGATTGTCCGCCAGAAGAAATTTCTTCACGTGTTTGTCCGGAGAATTCAAAACTATACCCCGCTGGCAATTGCTGTTCTGCGACTTCCTCAATCGCTTTGATGGCGTCACCCGAACTGAAGCTTGGTTTTGGAATTGCATTGATTGAAATCGAATTAAATAAGTTGTATCTCGAAGCGGTTTCAGAACCATAAATACGGCTTAATTTTACCAAAGTATTGATCGGAACCATTTCACCATTTTTATTTTTCACAAAGACATTATTGATAGCGGAAGGGTCAGCTCTGTCTTGAATATCTGCCTGAACCACAACCCGGTAATATTTTCCAAATCGGTTGAAATCAGAGGCTTGTGCACTACCAAAATATGCCTGCATCGTTTGTAAAATGTCTTTCACTTTTACGCCCAATTGATCTGCCTTTGCATCATCTATATCCAATTGCAATTGTGGATAATCGGCTTTGAAAGAAGTAAAGGCTACTGCAATTTCTGGACGCTTCATCAATTCTCCAATAAATTCCTGAGAAACACTGCTGAATTTATCCAGTTTTCCACCCGTTTTATCTTGCAACACAACATCCAAGGCTTCCACATTACTAAAACCGGGTACAGTTGGGAAACTGAATACGAAGAAAGTTCCTCCAGAAATAGTCCCTAATTTACCTTGAACCTGACCCATTATTTCGTTGATGTCTTTCACATCGCCACGTTCTTCATTTGGCTTAAGTAGCACAAAAACAATTGCTGAAGATGGGCTTGTAGAATTCGTCAATAAGTTAAACCCTGAAATCGCGGTTACGTCTCTTGAAGCATCTAATTTGCGTAGCATATTTTCGGCTTCTGTCATTACTTTCTGGGTTCCATCTAATGAAGTTCCAGAAGGTGTATTTACCGCAATCGCAATAAATCCTTGGTCTTCTGTTGGAATAAATCCGGCTGGCGTTGTTCTCACCATTACAACCGTAGCAATTGTAATTAATGCCAAACCTCCCAAACTCACCCATTTGTGACGAATTAAGAATTTCAATCCGCCAACATAACGGTTCGTCAAAGCAGTGAAACTGTTATTAAATCCGATAAAGAATTTTTCTTTGAAACCAGGTTTTGCGTATGGTTTTTCATCATCAGATGTGGCATGATTGTCTTTCAAAAACAATGCGGCAAGGGCAGGACTTAACGTCAAGGCATTTACAGCGGAAATTACAATTGCAATTGCCATCGTGAAGGCAAATTGGCGGTAGAAAACTCCTGTAGAGCCTTCCATAAAACCAACAGGCAAGAATACGGCCGCCATAACCAAAGTGATCGAGATAATTGCTCCGGTGATTTCGTGCATGGCTTCACTGGTTGCAATTTTTGGCGACAAACCTTTGTGCTCCATTTTGGCGTGTACGGCTTCGACGACCACAATCGCATCATCGACGACAATTCCAATCGCTAAGATTAAGGCGAAAAGTGTCAGCAGGTTTATCGAAAATCCGAACAGTTGCATGAAAAAGAACGTTCCTAAAATCGCAACAGGAACTGCAATGGCAGGAATCAATGTCGATCTGAAATCCTGAAGGAATAGAAAAACAACGATAAACACCAAGATAAATGCTTCGATCAAAGTATGCTGTACTTGCTCAATTGATTGGTCCAATGAAACTTTTGTGCTGTAAAAAATATTGTGCTTGATTCCTTTTGGAAAATCTTTCGAAGCTTTAATCATCAATTCGTTAATCGCAACCTGAATATCATTTGAATTGGAACCAGCCAATTGGATGATACCGATTACAATTCCTTTTTCGCCATTCAAACGTGTCAAACTGTTGTAAGAATAAGCGCCAAGTTCAACTCGGGCTACATCTTTCAAGCGAAGAATTGAACCATCGTTGTTAGAACGAATGGCAATGTTTTGATAATCTTCTGGCTTGGTGAGTTTTCCTTTGTATTTGATCACGTATTCGAAAACTTCCTTGCTTCTTTCTCCAAATTTACCAGGTGCTGCTTCCAAACTTTTGTCTTGGATGGCAGCCATAACTTCGTTTGGAGTGACATTATAAGTAGCCATCTGTGTTGGATTTAACCAAACACGCATCGAATAATCTTTTGTTCCACCAAAAATAGCGGCCGAACCAACACCCGGAATACGCTTGATTTCTGGAACAATATTGATTTGTGCATAATTGGCAACAAAAGTCTGGTCGTATTTTGATTCATCTTCGGTTGACATTCCGATGGCCATGATGAAACTGTTCTGTTGTTTGGCAGTCGTCACACCTTGCTGCACAACTTCCGCAGGCAATTGGCTGGTGGCTTGTGCAACTCTGTTTTGAACGTTTACCGCAGCTTGATCGGCATCAGTTCCTAGTTTAAAGAAAACGGTAATCGCTAAAGTACCATCATTACTGGCAGTTGAGCTCATGTAGGTCATGTTCTCCACACCGTTAATCGATTCTTCTAAGGATGGAGCTACGGAACGTAAAACGGTTTCGGCATTTGCTCCGGGATATACAGCTGTTACCAAAACCGATGGAGGAGCGATATCAGGAAACTGTTGTAAAGGCAATTTTGTAAGTCCGAGTACACCTAAAATCACCAATAGAATGGAGATTACGGTTGCAAGTACCGGTCTTTGTATGAATATTTTGAACATTTCTAAGAAAATTATTTTTTGTTAGTTGCTTGAGCAATCTTTGCAGCTTTTGTAGGTTGAATTGCCTGTCCTTCTTGCAATTTGTCAATACCGCTTAATACGATTTGATCGCCTGATTTTACGCCATCTTTAATAAGATAATCGGTTCCACTTTTGCCAACAATTGTGATGGGTGCTTTGGTTACTTTGTTTGCTTTATCAACCGTGAATACAAAAACTTTGTCCTGCATTTCAATTGTAGCTGATTGGGGAACCAAAATCGCATCTCCATGTTGTATTTCTAAACGAACTCTACCTGTATTTCCGGAACGAAGCAACCCTTTTGAGTTTGGGAAAGTGGCGCGAAGTGTTATCGCTCCTGTGTTTTTATCAAATTGTCCATCCACCATATCGATTTTTCCTGTTTCCGCATAAGCGTTATTGTCGGCTAGGATTAGTGTTACAGGTGGCAATTTTTTGATTTTGTCATCAATCGTATTTCCTGAATATTGTGCTTTGAAGTTGATGAAATCTGTTTCACCTAGAGAGAAGTAAGCATACACTTCATGAACATCAGAAAGTTTTGTCAACGGTTCAACATCTGTTGCCGAAACCAAACTTCCTTGTTTTTTAGGAAGCCTTCCGATGTAACCGCTTACAGGAGCAGTGATGTTTGTGTAGCCGAGATTGATTCTGGCAGAACTTACCATCGCTTTTGCTTGGTCTAAATTTGCGTTAGCTATTCGGTGAGAAGCCTTTGCAGATTTCAACTGATAATCCGAAACTACTTTGTTTTGAACCAATGGCGTTAATTTGTCAATTTCCAATTGGGCATTAATTAGAGCCGCTTCCGCTGCATGTAGGCTTGCTAAAGCATTGTTCAATTGTTCACGGTAAGGTTGTTCGTTTATTTTGAACAAGTTCTGCCCTTTGGTTACATAAGCGCCCTCATCGACAAAAACTTTGTCAAGATTACCACTTACTTGTGGACGGATTTCAACATCTACCGTTCCTTGAATTGCAGCTGGATATTCAGAATCAGTTGTAGCTGATGAAGCTTCAATCGAATATACTGGAAGTTCTGGTGCCAAAACTGCCATTGGAGCCTGGGATTTGTCCGAACATCCAATTAAGGTGAGAATCAGAATGAAGCTGGAGAGGATTACATTTTTCATTTTAGTATTGGGTTTAAATTTGTTTAACATTGGAATTGATTGCATTTATTAGGGTTAAGGATTTTTTTATTTGTATTAAATTATCTAACATCGTTAAGTGATAATCCGAAAAAGGGCATATAATTATACTTCTACCATTTACAAAAATTGGTATTAAACTATCTAACAGTGTTAAGTGAAATTCGAAAAAAAAGCATTTGCTTTCTAGATGTTAATTAAATGATTTATCACTGTTAAGTAAACTTAAAAATTTTTTTACTGTATCGATTTTATGATACCACCAATGGCATCTTTTAAAATTTGATCGTTAGTAATTGTTGCCAAACCATTACCAATCATATTTACTGAGACCAATCCGTGGATTACAGAGAAGAATGTAAAATATTTTTGCTTGATAACTTCTTTAGATGGATTTTGTTTTTTCATTATTTCGGCAATCACTCCTGTAAATAAATTGTATGGATTTTCAGTTGCTGAACATTTTCCCGAACAGCAGTTCATTTGAACGCCGTACATCACTTGGTAGAGTTCTTTATCTGCGAAAGCAAAATTCCAATAGGCCATCCACATCTTTTCCAATTGCTCGGCCGGATCTTCCGAAAGACTTTTTGCTTTTTCCAAATCTTTTGTCAAGCTTATAAAACCTTTAAGTGTAAGCTCCTGTAAAATAGCATCTTTATTCGAGAAATATTCGTAGATAATCGGTGCTGTGTATTCAATCTTATCGGCAATCTTTCTCATACTAAGGCTTTGCCAACCTTCTTCTTTTGCAATAGTATAGGCAGCGTCCAGAATGTTCTTTCTGGTTTCTTCTTTTTGACGTAAAATTCGATCTTTGCTTGCCATTTTGTAGAGTATTAAATTGTTTAACACCGTTAGGCAAATGTACAATGCTATTTTAATTTATAAAATAAAATTATCATAAATTTTATTTATGCTCCGATAAATATTTTGGAAGACCTTAATCTCGTTGGGCTTAAACGTAAAAAATATTTATTAAAATCCTCTTTGTCTCTTCGCTTCAAAAATTAAAATGGCTGTCGCAACCGAAACATTCATCGAGTCGATTTCGCCCTGCATCGGGATGATGATGTTTTGGGTGGCTTCGTCGCGCCATTTTTGGCTCAGTCCGGTGGCCTCTGTACCTACAACCAGTGCAGTAGGAGCGTTGTAGTCTTGGGTATGGTAGGAAGTGGAATTCTGCAAAGTGGCGCTGTAGAAATTGATTTTGCGTTCCTTTAAAAAAGCAATCACTTCATCGGTAGTGCCGGTGGCAATCTGATTGGTAAACACACATCCAACGCTCGAACGAACGATATTTGGGTTGAACAAATCACCTTTTGGATCGGCAATGATAACGGCGTCGACTTTTGCGGCATCGGCTGTTCGGAGAATCGCACCAATATTTCCAGGCTTTTCGGGTGCTTCAGCAATAACAATCAGCGGATTTTCTCCTAATTTCAAATCCTTTAAGGCCAGCGATTTCGATTTGGCTACAGCCAAAATCCCTTCGGTAGTATCGCGATACGCTAATTTTTGATAGACTTCCTTGTTGATTTCGATGAAGTCGATGGGTTGATTCGTCAGTTTGCTGATTTGATTATAATCAATTAATTCCGGTAAAAATAAGATCACTTCTATTTGATAACCACCTCTGATTGCCAATTCTATTTCGCGTTTTCCTTCAATCAAAAACGTACCTGATTGTTTTCTAGCTTTGGCTTTTTCTTGCAAAAGCACCAATGATTTGATGAATGGATTTTGAACGGAAGTAATTTGTTTCATTTTGAAGTGGCTGAGGTTCTGAGGGGCAAAGTTACTAAGTTTTTTAAATGATGTAGCCACAGATTCACAGATTTAAAGGAAAACATTAATCTGTGAATCTGTGGCTATAAAATCTAAAATTACAAAATTCCCCTCGCTTTGATTTCAAGGTATTTGTTGATGGTGTCTAAAGTAAGATTTTCGGGTTGTGTCAGAACTGAATAGATACCGTATTTTTTGAGTTCATTTACAATCAATCGCTTTTCGAAGGCAAATTTCTCGGCAATGACTTTGTCGTAGACTTCCTGGATGTTTTCGGCTTTCTTTTCGATAAGGTCTTTGAGTTCAGTATTATTGAAGAATACTACAACCAGCAAATGACTTTTTGCAATTCCTTTCAAATAAGGCAATTGGCGGTGTAGGCTGTCCATCGTCTCGAAGTTGGTATAAAGAATAATCAAACTTCTTTGGTTGATGTTCTTCTTGATGTCGGCATACAAACGGGAAAAATCACTTTCGAAAAAATCGGTTTTGATGTTGTACAGACTTTCAAGTATTAGTTGCATTTGTGATGAACGCTTTTCGGCCACAACACGGTTTTCCACCTTTTTAGAAAAAGCAAACATTCCAGCCTTGTCCTGTTTTTTAAGGATGACATTTGACAAAACCAATGTTGCATTGATGGCATAATCCAGCAAGCTCAAGCCATTGAAAGGCATTTTCATCAAGCGTCCCTTATCGATTGCCATATAAACCGATTGCGATTTTTCGTCCTGAAATTGGTTCACCATCAAAGCGTTTTTCTTTGCCGTTGCTTTCCAATTCAACGTTCGGATGTCATCTCCTTGAACATATTCCTTGATTTGTTCAAACTCCATCGTATGGCCAATTCTTCGGATTTTCTTCACGCCATATTGAAATAGATTGTTCGAAAATGCCATCAGGTCGTATTTTCTTAATTGAATATACGAAGGATAGGTAGGCACCATTTGATCTCTATTGAAGGTAAATCTTCTGGAAATTAAACCTAAAGGCGAAGAAACATAAATATTCAAGTTTCCAAAGGAATATTCTCCACGCTCGGTCGGACGTAGATAATAATTGATTTCGTCCTGCGAAGAAGCTTTTACCTTTCGGATGATTTCAAAATTACGAACCTGAAATTGAAACGGAATCTCATCAATAATCTTGGACGAAATCTTAAAGGAGTAATAATTTTTGATATTTACGTTGATGGGGTTCTCATCTCCGTTTGATAGTTTTTCGGGTGTGATTCTGGTGGCTTCGATTCCGGTTTTGGCCCAGAATAAAATCACAATATCCAATACCAAAAATGTCATCACTATTAGAAACAGATACCAAGTAGCTTGATACAGTGCCGGAAAAAAGAAGGCAAAGGCAAACAGGGCTATGATGCCCATCAGCACATAGAAAAAGAAATTATTAATGTATAGATTTTTGAGAAGTTTCAAATTTCAGTTTTTTTATCTTGGAATTTCTACCGATTCTATGATTTGCTTGATGATTTCGACACTTGTGATGCCTTCCATTTCACGTTCTGGCGTAACAATAACACGGTGCTGCAATACAGGGATTGCCGCTTCCTTGATGTCTTCTGGAGTTACAAAATCACGGCCACGAATGGCGGCGAAACCTTTGGCCGCATTCAATATAGCGATAGAAGCCCGAGGTGAAGCACCCAAGTATAAAAAGGCATTTTCCCTAGTGTTCACAACGATCTTGGCAATATATTCCAATAGATTCTGTTCTACAACAATTTGCTTAACCAATGATTGGTAATGCTTTATTTCTTCTGCAGAAAGCAGTGACCTCACGTCCTGAAGTTTTCCTTTGTCCTGCAAATGATGCTCTCGTTGGATGATCATGATTTCTTCATTCAATTTTGGATAATCAATCGAGATCTTGAACAGGAAACGATCCAATTGGGCTTCCGGCAAGCGATAGGTTCCTTCCTGTTCAATTGGATTTTGTGTAGCGATTACCAAAAATGGAGTGTCCAAAATATAGGTTTTCCCATCAATCGTTATCTGGCGTTCCTCCATTACTTCAAACAAGGCGGCCTGTGTTTTGGCAGGAGCACGGTTGATCTCGTCAATCAAAATAAGATTGGAAAAGATTGGTCCTTTTTTGAACTCAAATTCTGATTTCTTCAAATCAAAAACCGAAGTTCCCAGGATATCCGATGGCATCAAATCGGGTGTGAATTGGATCCTGCTGAAGCCGATTTGCAGTGTTTTTGACAATAATTTTGCCGTGATGGTTTTGGCCACTCCCGGAACACCTTCCAATAGAACGTGACCGTTTGAAAGGAATGCCACCAAAAGCTGGTCGATCATTTTTTCCTGTCCGACGATAACCGAACCCAATTCTGCCTTGATGGCAACAATGCTTTCCTGCAATCTGCCGAGGTCTAATCTTGATTCGAAATTTACATTTTCGTTTTCCGGAATATTGTTGTTTTCTATATTTTCCATTAGTTGGTTATTTTTTCCATTATGCTGTTAAGTTCTATCAAATCGCTTTCTACGCTTTCAAAATGTCCTTTTCGATGGTGGTTGATGAGGTAAACCACTCTTTGAATATCTTCTATATTTTTTCCTGTCTTCAATTGTAGTTTCTTTACAAACTGATCGTCTAAAACTGTTGTTTCCATTAGATAATCCTGACGGATCTTATCCAAGAAATAGATGATTTTTTTGTCCATTATATTGTCATGATTGCCTTCCTGGAAGTATAAATTTCCGATGGTCTTGGTAAAGTCGATGGTGGTGTTTTCCAAAGGTTTTATGATTGGAACAATCCGTTGTTTTCTTTTTGCATTAAAAATAATGAAGACTACAAACCCCAACAGTATTAGATACCACGCCGACCTCAGGGCAGGCTCACTGAAAATAAAGCGCAACTGCGATTGCGAAACGCCTTGATTATCATTGTCTTTTGTATACCAAAGCACATTCCCTTTGGGAATATACGACATTATTTTTGATGCATATTGGTAATGATTGTCTTTGAGGAGATGGAAATTGGTAAACGCTGCGGGCTGTGTATGCAGGTAAAAATGTCCATTCTTGTAAGGCACTTTGATGAAGTTTGCCTTTTTTGTCTTGTCGCCTTGATAGCCTAGAATAGTGGTATTCAAGGTGTCGATTTTAGAAAAATAACCATTACCCATACCTTCCTTAAGGTGGAACTTGTCTGTTCCCAATGCCGGATTTGCAAGCCAGAATCTGGATTTATCGGTATATTCAAAATCATTGCCCATAGAAACCTTTAAGCTGTCCAACAATTGATCTGGAAATGATTTCATACTGATGAAAACATCATTTCCATGGTCGGCATAATAAAAAAGCTCTGTTATGGATTGTGAATCGATTGGCGAGAAGCCGTTGATGATTAAGAATGTCCCTTTTTTTGTATAGGTATTCACCAAGGAGTCATAGTCGTACAAAGGTTCCAGGTATTCGTATGGCGTTATATTGATCTTTTGGATGTCCCTGTCTTTCAATAAAGAATTGGCTTCCTTATCAAAAACATACATCCCGAAAGGAATCTTGTCTCTTAGGGAATAAGTCGGATTCCAATCGATTGGTCTTGGTGCGTTGATATCAATAATCACGATTACCGACAAAAGCAACACTAAAAAACTGATGTATATTTTAAGTGATTTGTCCATTAATAGATAGATTGAATTGATTTCTCGAATGCCTTTCTGGACTTTTCAAAAGTTGCTTCGTCCAGTTCGAATTCGCCGTACCAGATGTAATTGTACAAATAGGAAAGGTAGGCAAAATCATTCTTAAAGTTTTCGCTCTTGATTTCATACAAATAATCGGAATTGGTTTTTTCAGCGTCCCATTCGATAATCTGCTTTTCGGACATCTTTTTCAAAAGCCATAGATAATAGTAGCGAATTGTCAAACGTTTTTCGCCTGATTGTATGCTCTGTTTGATTAATTTCTCGAAATCAACCAAATGTAGGTTTTTTTCGATCTCATCATAATTGATCAATCTTCTGTCGGAATTTTTCCCAAAAATCCATCTGCCTTCCTTGTTGAGTATCGATTTTACAATCAAATACACTACAAAAAGGATCAAGAGCACTGCAAGAATTCTCAGAAAGATAACGACGGCTCCCATTGCTGCTTGGTTATTTGTAAAACCGAAAAGTTTGGAAAATATTTCGGCCAGCCATTCCTTGAAACGGTCCCAAATGTTTTGTTCCTTGGACTTTTCCTCATAGATAAAATCATCCGAATCGTATTTTTCCTTAAACGAAGGTTCAAACTGGAGTTGTTCTATTTTTGAAGAATCAATTTTGAGGTCTTTTTCAGTATACACTACGCCTTTTTTATCGGCTTTAGCCAAAGAATCCTGACCGTAAAATTCGGTGCAAAAAAGAAACAATAGGATGTAGAATATTTTAGTCAAGACTTGGAACGGTATTTTGGGTTTTGAGTTTTTTTGTTACCATTGATGGAAATATAAGGTAGTAGAATGAAATCAATGACAATGTAAAAAGGATGATGAATACATTCAGCCAATTGGGCATTTCCAAAGAATATCGGGTAACAAAACCTTCTATAAAACCGGCGGCAATCGTAAACGGAATGGTACTCAGGTAAATCTTAAGACCGTTTTTCATTCCCATCTTAAAGGAAGTAAACCTCGAATAGGTTTTAGGGAATAGGATGGAAGCACCTAATAAAAGTCCGGCAGCGGATTCAATCACGATGGCAAAAATCTCCATTGATCCGTGTAACCAAATTCCTTGAACGCTTTCCCAGAAAACACCTTCCTTATAGAAAAAATATTGGAAAGAGCCCAGCATCATACAGTTTCGGAGCAATATGTAGAAAGTACCCACGCCTCCAAAAATTCCAAAAAGGAAACAGATGGCACCAACCCGCAGGTTGTTCATTGTAATGCCAATAAAACTTCCCCAATTGCTTCCGCTCTTGTATACGGCTACGGGATCTCCGCCTTTGATGTTTTCAAGTGTTTGGTTGACATATTCGTCCCCCATAATCAATCGGGCAAGATCATCATCATATTTTGCAGAGAGGACGCCCATCCCAACGAAGAGAAAAAACAGTATGAAGGCATACAGCACATACCTTCTGTATTGGTACATGAGCAAGGGGATTTCTTCGGAAAAGAAATAAACGATCCGATTACCTTCCTGCCTTTTGGTCTTATAGATTTTCTGGTAGATCTGTGAAGCTAAATAATTTAAATAGACAACCGTCTTACTTTTAGGGTAATAGGATTGCGCATACGACAAATCGTTGATTAAATGTATGTATAAACCAGCCATTTCATCAGGATTTTTTTTAGCTTTACCGAAAATAGCCTGTTCAAATTCAAGCCATTTTTCTTTATTTTGTTTTATGAAGGCAACTTCTCTCATTAAAGGCTAAAATATAAAATATGTCAGAATTATCTATAAATACTACGCAAAATGTAAATATTAATTTTACAGCTGCTACTATTGGTCAAAGAATTTTGGCTTTTGGGACCGATTTACTGATCATGATTGCCTATATGATTATCATTGTAATGTTTATAAATTACTCTGGTTTGGGAGATGCAATGGGAAAAATGGATCCTTGGTCGGGTGCAGCTATTATGATCGTGCTTTTTATTCCGATTACATTTTATTCTATTTTTTTTGAAAGCCTTTTTGAGGGCCAAACTTTAGGAAAGCGTCTTTTGAAAATAAAAGTGGTAAAAATTGACGGTTATCAGGCCAGTTTTGGAGATTATTTCATCAGATGGCTTTTCAGACTTGTGGATATCGTGTTTTCTTTGGGAACAGTGGGCTTTATTTCGATTGTAGTCAGTGAAAAATCGCAACGTTTGGGAGATATGGCGGCCGGAACTGCCATCATAAGCCTGAAGAGCGATATATCAATCAATAGTACAATTTTGGAAGATATCAATGATGGTTATGTTCCTATTTATCCTTTGGTTATTAAGCTTTCCGATAATGATGTCAGGATTATAAAGGATAACTTCCAGCGTGCCCAAAAGCATTATGACCATGAAATCATCCGAAAGCTAACCCACAAAATAGAAGCGGTAACAGGAATAAAAAACCAATCAGGAAACGATGCCGATTTTATCAAAACCGTTTTAAAGGATTATAATTTCTATACGCAAAATATGTAGTCGGGAAGTAGCAAATTACAAAAAATAAATACCAAATCCTCATCTAAAATCTAAAGTTTGCAATCTCAAATATCCATATTCTATCTACTCGACATTATCGGTACAATGGCTTTCGCAATGTCGGGAGCCTTAACGGCAATGAATAAAAAACTCGATCCTTTCGGGGTTTTTATCATTGCATTTGTAACGGCTGTTGGAGGAGGAACATTGCGCGATATCATGATTGGAAGAACTCCTGTAGGCTGGATGCTTGATTTGAATTATGTTTACCTTATCACTTTGGGCTTTTTCCTGGCTATAATTTTCAGAAAAAAATTGGATAGATTAAGAACGTCCTTATTTTTGTTTGACACCATCGGGCTGGGTGTTTTTACGTTGATTGGATTAGAAAAAGGAATCAATATTGGTTTGCATCCCACTATTTGTATTGCGCTTGGAACCATGACGGCCTGTTTTGGAGGGGTGATTAGGGATATTTTATGCAACGATATTCCTGTAATTTTTAGGAGAGAAATCTATGCAACTATTTGTATTATTGGCGGTGTTTTATTTTTTGGTTTGAGAGAATTAAATCTCAATCAAGATGTCTTGTACCTGATAACTTCTGTGGTGATGATTGCACTTCGGTTGATGGCTGTAAAATTCAGATGGTATCTTCCTGCGTTGGAAAAGAAATAATTTATCGTGTCAGGTGGATAAAACCGGTCAGAGCATTTGGATAATCTGGATCGTTTAGATTCAGGATGTAATAATAGGTTCCTTCTGTAAGCTTATCGCCAGAAATCTTGGTTCCTTCGTTTGAAAAACCATACCAATCTTCGGTGTTGTTGTTGCCTGTCCAAACCAAAGTACCCCAGCGGTTGAAAATCTGAAGCTGGAAATTCACAAAAACATCCCGCAAGCCTTCCACAAAAAAAGTATCATTATTACCATCATTATTGGCGGAAACATAGTTGTAGACCTTTGGCGGACAGTTTTTGGTTTTTAATATGAAAGAAGTGGTCAAATAACATTTTTCGTTTTCAATCCTCACAAAAATTTCTTCTGGATTAGTTTGCAGGATATGATTTGCAGGATCGGCAATGGGATTAACCTTTACAGTTGCATTTTGAAAGTTGGTGTAAAAGCTCACCACATCTGTCGGATTTGTTTTTACGGCATCAATGTAATCCCAAAAATCAAAATAGGTTTTTCCTAAACCTGCATTGCAGATGGTAATATTATCCAGTTCATTAAATGTTAAACTGCCCAACAGAGAAACCGAAAGTGTATTGGAAACGTTATTGTTTTCATTAAGCTCCTTTTGTATTCCGTCTCCATTTTCGTATTGGTCCACCTTAAAAGTCAATACAAAATCATTGGGGATATTGTCAGGAATATTCAGTGTGATGGTTTTGTTTTGGCTTTCGCCAACTGGAATAGGAAGGGTTGTTTCATCGTATTCGATATAGATATCATTGGCAAAAATAGCAATCGGGATTCCAGCGGGAAGCACATCAGTACTGTTGAAATTGCTCACGGTATAGTCCACAATCACCCTTCTAGAAAAGCATTCGTTATTGGCAGAATGGATTTCAATCGTTGCGTCCGGAAGCTGGTTGTTCAATTTTGTAATGACTGTGCTGATCATGACAAAATCTTGTAGCGAAGTCAACTCAATTGTTGCCGTTGGATTTCCAATCTGAATAAATTCCTCGATATTAAAAACATCCAAATCCATATTGAAAAGTTCGTCCGATCCTGTGAAGCTGTTGGTACCGTTAAAAACACTGTTGATTGGATTCAATTCGTTAAATAAATCATGTCCGTTAAATCTCAAATTTTCCTGATTTGCCAAGCCCCGGTCGCCTTCCCAAGCCACAAAACCAATTTTAGCTCCTGCATTGTCTACAACATTCAGGTCATTTAAAGTTAAACTTAAATTTGTCTCAGTACTCGAAACACCCTGTAAACCATCGTAAACATTAAGCTGATTCAGAGGAAGGTTGCTGTTTTTGAAAATTACGACAATTGCCCATCCGCCAAAATTTGTTCGGTTGTTGCAATATCCTGTTCCGGCTTGAACGAGCGTTGCCAAATCAAATTCGGATAGCGTATAATTTCCTGCACCCGTGTTTTGCACCTGCGTGGTGACATCTGCGAAAGCACAAAAATAATTGAGGTTGTTTTTAAACAGCGGAAAAGTTCGTTGCGAATTAATGGTCACACCATTTAATTTGACTTCAAGATCGCCAGTTCCAGAGCCAGCCCAGTACAAAAAAGCCTTTTCGACAACATCGCCTGCCGATAAAACCAAATTTTCCGACGAAATATTGAAGATGTTGCAGTTTGGAGCCGTATTGTTTTCGGCAGGATTTAGTGTGTTTCCAACCGCTGTAAAATCATATCTTCCGTTGAATTGCTGGTAAAGCGAAACATCCTGAGCAACTATTTTGCAGGCAGTTAAAACAAAAAGGAAGCAATAAATATGTCGTAATTTCAGTTTCACTAAAAGTGATTTATTTTTAAGATTTTAAAGATAGTGATATTTTGTAAATCAAGGATTCCTCTCAAATGGAATTCCGAGTTCAATTTTTAATTTTTAATTCGCCATTTTTAATTCGTAATTCGTAATTTTCCGATGTTTAAATTTTGAATGTGAAAAACTACACCGTCAGACCTTATCAACCCGAAGATTTTGATACTTGGAATGCCTTTATCGGCAAGGCCAAAAATGCTACTTTCTTGTTTCATAGGGATTTTATGGAATACCATAAGGATCGTTTTCAGGATTTTTCGCTGATTGTGGAAGACGATAAAAAATGGGTTGCTGTATTGCCAGCCAACCGTGTTGATGATGCTGTTTATTCACATCAAGGTCTAACTTATGGTGGTTTGGTTTATGATGAAAATTTACGACTGGCTTCTTTTTTAGATGTCTTTAAAACAATGTTACTTTTTTTAAAAGAGAATAGCATCGATAAACTTCAACTGAAATTGATTCCTTCTATCTATACCGATTTTTATGCTGAAGAAATAAATTACGCATTGTTCATAGCAGAATCTAAATTGATAAGAAGAGACACACTTTCGGTTATTGATTTAAAAAAGCCAATACGATTGTTGAAAAATAGGATGGAAGGTGTAATGAGAGGGATTAAAAATCAATTGGTTGTAAGAGAAATTGATGGTTTTGATGCTTTTTGGAAAGAAATTTTACTTCCTAATTTACAAGATAAGCATCAAGCTAAACCTGTACATTCCTTGGAAGAAATTAAATTGTTGCATTCAAGATTCCCTCAAAATATCAGACAATTTAATGTCTATCAAAACGATGAGATTGTGGCGGGAACTACCATTTTCGAAACAACAAATGTAGCTCATTCTCAATATATTTCAGGAAATTCGACTAAAAATGAATTAGGGAGTTTAGATTTTCTGCATCATTATCTTTTGACACAAGTTTTCAAAGACAAGCAATATTTTGACTTTGGGATTTCCAATGAAAATCAAGGAAAAAACCTTAATAATGGTTTGTCCTACTGGAAAGAGAGCTTTGGAGCGAATACTGTTGTGCAGGATTTTTATGAAGTAGCAACCTCAAATTATGGTAAATTCGAAAATGTTCTGGTATGATAAAATTCCTCGACTTACATAAAATCAACCTGCAGTATGAAGAAGCTTTTCAGGAAAAATTCAAATCTTTTCTGGACAAAGGCTGGTACATACTCGGCGATAATGTAAAAGCTTTCGAAAAAGAATTTGCGGCATATTGCGGTACAAAACATTGCATCGGAGTAGGAAATGGGCTCGATGCATTGGTCTTGATTTTTAAGGCGGTAATACAACATGGAAAAATGCAAAAAGGCGACGAAGTAATTGTTCCTGCCAATACCTACATTGCTTCAATCTTGGCCATACTTCAAGCCGATTTGGTTCCGGTTTTGGTAGAGCCAAACGAGCATACTTTTAATATAGATCCAAATAAGATACAGCAAGCCATAACCTCAAAAACGAAGGTCATTCTGCCCGTTCACTTGTATGGACAGTTGGCTGATATGGAAACAATAAATGCTATCGCAAAAAAAAATAATCTGTTGGTCATTGAAGATGCGGCTCAAGCACACGGAGCAATTCTTCCAACTTCAAACTCTGATCTTCCAACTCTAAAACCAGGAAATTTAAGTTACGCCGCTGGTTTTAGTTTTTACCCAGGAAAGAATCTTGGTGCTTTAGGCGATGCCGGAGCCATTACAACCAACGATGATGAACTGGCCAAAATCATTTTTTCACTTCGAAATTACGGGTCTGAAACAAAATACCATAATGATTTTATAGGTGTGAATTCGCGTCTAGATGAAATACAGGCTTCTTTTTTAAGTGTGAAATTACCTTATTTGGACAATGAAAATGCCATCCGAAGAGCAATTGCAAAACGCTATTTATCCGAAATAAAAAACGATAAAATTACTCTGCCTTTTTACGACGGTTCAGAAAATCATGTTTTTCATTTGTTCGTAATCCGAACTGAAAAAAGAGATGATTTACAAAAATATCTATCGGAAAACGGCATCCAAACAATGATTCATTATCCCATTCCGCCACATAAGCAAAAAGCCTTACCTCAGTTTCATCATTTGTCTTTCCCTATTACAGAAAAGATGCACGATGAGGTTTTAAGTTTGCCGATAAGTCCAGTACTGACGCAGGAGGAGATTGATTTTGTGGTTAAAATGGTAAATCAATGGACATAATTATAAAATCGTTCAATAGGCCTTATTATTTGGACAGATGCCTTCAAAGTATTTACAAGAATATAGTGGATGCCGATTTTACCATTAAGATTCTTGATGACGGAACTCCAGAAAAATATCTACAACGATTATTAGAAAAATACCCTGAAATACAAATCTATAAGTCAGAATATTATATCGAAAAATCAATTGAGATAGAGAAGGATGATAGCATCACAAAAGCCAATATCCCCATACAACTTTGGATAGAAGCAACTCAAAACGCAACGGATTATTTTTTGTTATTGGAAGATGATATTTGGCTAACCGAAAAAATAAATTTGAAGGAAACAAAATCGTTTCTCCAGCGAAAACATATTTTTTTCTTGAAGTTATTCTGGTTAGGAAATGATAAATTGATAGAAAAAAAACTGACAGAGAAAACAGATTTTATAAGTGTCTACAAACCGCAAGTTTTTACCCTAAACCCTTTTTTGTTTAGAATTGTCTTCAGAATGAATCGTTTGAAAAGTAAAGCAATATTGACTTTTTTAAGGATTTACACCGAGGAAAGATTTTTAAAATACTATACCATTTACAGTGTTGCAGGGGTTATCTTCAAGAAAGAATACTTTTTAAATTTATGGAAAGATCATCAAAACAATATTGATGAAAATCTGCAATTATTGAATGCCGTAAAGTTTTACAATAAAAACCGTGATCTAAATTTTGCTCAAACAAATATCGAAATAGCAAAGACGGGTTTTATGTCGTCCGCTACAAATCATTTTAAAAAATATGAGGGAGTTGATTTGGATATGTTTGCATTCAACAAGATTTTGAACCAGGCTTGGTATAAAGATGAATTTGATGCGATGGAACATTTTCCAAAAGATTTAAATCAAGAACGAATAAATGAAATTCTAGTAGCTGAAAACCATCCTTCTGCACAAAAAAAAGAATGGCAGCAATGGGTTCAAAAATTCAAAAGACAGTTCCAATCATTTGGTTGTAAAATTGACTGATATGCAAGAAACAGGACAGGAAAACTCACATAAAACCATCTTGAAGGCCACAGGCCTATTTGGATTTTCACAAGTTTTGAAAATACTCATAGGTGTGGTTGGTTCAAAATTTATAGCTGTTTTTCTCGGTCCCATTGGTGTTGGTGTTGCAGGGCTTCTCAATAATACAATCGGAATCATTACGGCTGTTACGGGTTTTGGAATCAATATAAGCGGCGTAAGGCAGGTTTCCATTGCCTATTCCCATCAGGACGATCAGAAATTTGCCGAAAGCTTGCTCGTACTCAAAAGATGGTCGTTGGCAGTCGGTTTGTTTGGGGTTTTCTTGACCATTGTATTTTCAAAAATTTTAAGCCAGTGGACTTTTGGTACTTCCGAACATTATATTTGGTTCATCATCTTGTCGGTAAATTTTATATTTTCAAGCCAAGCGACTAACAAGTTGGCCATTTTGCAAGGAACTAGATCCATGAAGGCAATTGCCATTTCCAGTGTGGTATTTTCCATTTTAGTAACATTGATTTCCATTCCCATCTATTATTTCTTCCGAATGGACGGTATCATTCCAGTTATTCTGTTGACCGCTGTTTTGAATTTTTTAGTCAATTGGTATTATTCCAGAAAAATCACCACCCAAAAAATCAGTTTATCGCTCTCTGAAACTTTTGAAAAAGGAAAAGATCTGATAAAACTCGGATTCCTACTTTCCATCAATGTTATTTTTGGGCAAATTTGCAATTATATCATCAAGCTGTATTTTCAATTGAGGGCTAATGATCAAGAAGTGTTGGGTTTGTATGTGGTGAGTTCTGTTCTCTTGATTTCTTATGTCGGAATGATTTTCAGTGCCATGGGAGCCGATTTCTATCCAAGGCTAACGTCTGTTCAAAACGATGCTAAAAAAATGAGGGAACTTGTAAACGACCAGATAGAAATTGCGATGTTGCTTATAACGCCATGCATTCTGGTATTTTATTTTTTAGCTCCAATTATCATTAGAGTTTTGTATACCAAAGAATTCCTGCCGGTTATTTTCATTCTAAAAGTGGCACTATTAGCCATTATCATCAAGGCAATTGTTTGGCCTTTGGCTTACATTATTCTTGCAAAAGGCGAAAACAAACTTTACTTTAAACAAGAACTTTTGGGCGATTTTATGAATGTAGCATTTACAATTCTGCTCTATCATCTTTGGGGTTTGATAGGAATTGGCCTTGCAATGGTCATCCATTATACGCTATATGGCTTTTACGTTCTCAACATAGTACAGAAAAAATTTGAATTCAGTATAAGAAAAGAAACGCTATACATAATAATGAAATCCGTAGTAATGGGAATACTTGCCTGTGTGGCAGTCTTCCTTTTGGAATATCCTTATGCCTATATTCCACTAGGTATTTTAACTTGTATTTCTATTGTTTTCTCTTATAGGGAACTGGATAAAAGGATTGGAATTCTGTCTTATTACTTAAAGTTTAAAGAAAAATTTAGGAGATGAGCAAGAATAATTTTCCTGCCTTAACCGGTATCAGAGCTGTGGCGGCCTATATGGTTTACATCCATCATACCAACCCTTTCTCGAAAACAATGTTTAACGGAAGTTTATATGGTTTTTTCGAACAGTTCCATATAGGTGTTACGGTTTTTTTTGTTTTGAGTGGTTTTTTGATTGCACATCGTTATTATGACGAGTCTAGTTTTAACTTTAAATCCTATTTGATCAAACGGTTTGCCCGAATATATCCCATGTATTTTATGCTAACTTCTGTAGTTTTTCTATTTGGATTCATGTATAGCGAAAACCCTGCAAGCGTTGAAAATTATCTTTTAAATATTACTTTTTTAAGAGGTTTTTTTGATGATTTAAAGTTTAGTGGTATCGCCCAAGGTTGGACACTAACAGTAGAGGAGATGTTTTATCTTTTTGCACCTCTTTTTTTCTTATTTATAAAAAGAAGCAAATTAGCTCTTCTGGTAATTCCAATTTTCTTTGGCCTGCTGGGCTTAATTTTGGTTCATATCTTTAAAGGAATAAATTTCCATGGCTTCATGGGGAGTGAGTCTTTTATGTTCGACTATACTTTTTTTGGAAGAATTAGTGAGTTTTTTGTGGGGATTACATTGGCACTTTTTATAAAAAAGAAAGACAATTATGATGTTAGGTTTAAATATTTTACACTATTGGGCACCATCGGAATTATCGCAGGACTGTACCTATTATCGGTTCTGAAATATTCGATTAACCACGAAATGCTGAAAACTACAGAAACAATTATCATTAATATTTTAATTCCAATTCTCGGAATAGTACCTCTTTTTTATGGTCTTATATATGAAAAGACGTTAATTTCAACAATTTTAAGCACCAGACTTTTTTTACTTTTAGGAAAAAGCTCTTATGTGTTTTACCTGATACACATTGGCATCTTTGCCAATTTAATGGCCAAGATAGCAGATAATTATCTTTTTCTCTTTTTGTCATTGAACTTAATTGCAATAGGATTGTACCAGTTTGTAGAGAAGCCTTTTAATCTCTTTTTCAGAAAAAATGTGCATTAAATTAGAAGCAAATTTCTTTTTTGAAGTCTTGTATAATTAAAGCCTCTAAAATATTTATTGTAATATAAAATTCGATTTATTTCAAGAGCATCACTCTAATCTTAATTTCCAAAAAAACATACCGCATCAGCAATATCGGATCAATAGTTTTCAAACAAATCCACATTTCATAATGAATCCGCTTTAACATTGCTTTGTTTTCAACTTTTGATTGGTTTAATTTCAAAGCATTCAGGAGTATTTGATAGGAAGAAAAATTAAAATGTCTGGTTTTTTTATTGAGTTTTTTAATTCTGAGTGCAGTCAGTGAGCTTTTGAGTTCACGTTTTTTGACGAGAACATAATCGATAAAATCAAAATTATAAAGCCTAGCCGATTTCAGCCAAAAATCATAATCCTCATATGCAAGATTTTCATTATACCCGTTGAACCTGTCGTATAGTTCTCTTTTTACCATAGAGGATACCGAGCACACATTGTTTTCCAGATTCAAAAGTCCAATATAGATGTCTCCAATCGGTTCAGGTTTTATTCTTTTTTTGTTTTCGTCAACGCTAAAAAAATAGGCAATATGCTCATCATTTTCATCTACTAATTCTACATTTCCGTAAACAATCCCTAAATTGGAATACTGGCTAGTCTTGAATTTATGAAGTTGTAATTCCACACAGTTTTCAACGAGGTAATCATCGGCAGCCAAATCAATAATATAATCGCCTTTAATTAGTTTCAATGCTTGATTGAATGATTTTGTGTTGCCTAAATTTACTTTATTGGCTATGAAAGGAATTTCTGGATGTCGTAAACGCCATTCTTCAATCACTTGTACTGAATTGTCTGTACTGCAATCGTCCACAATAATCAACTCTATATTTTTATAGGTTTGATTTAGGACAGAATCCAATGCTTCCACAATAAATTTTCCATGGTTATAGCACAGGCAGACAACAGTTACTAGGGGATTGTTATGCATAAATTCAGTTAAGAAGTCTATATTTGTTACGAAAATAGTGTTCCCTGATGGATAAAAAAAATAGTAGCTATAAAATTGCATTGGTTGGAGATTGTCTGGCTGGAGGCGGTGCCGAAAAAGGGCATGCTATCCTGTCGGAAATTTTTACAGCAATCGGAATTGAGGTGCACAATATTGTTCTTTATGATCGGGTAACTTATACTTTCGCGGGTGAATTATATAATTTGGGAAAAATGCCAAATGTTACTATTTTGGATAAAGTAAACAAGGTTTTTCTGTTACGAAAGTACATGCGAAAAAAACAATTTGATTGTGTGATTGATTTTCGATATAGAGTCAACCCTATCAATGAATTACTTATTGCTCATTTAGCGTATAATTGTCCGAAAATCTATACTATTCATAGCGGTATTATTGAATATTACATTCCCAAGAATAATTTTTTAGCCCGATTGATTTATCGAAATTCAAAATTTATAGCGGTTAGTAAAGGTGTTGAAAATGCTATAAAATTCAGACTTAGCAATTTTGTGAAAACCATTCACAATCCTTTTGATTTTGAAAAGATAAAGCTTTTGAGTGAGCAATTCGTTCCACAAGAAAATAATTATATTGTAGCGGTTGGCCGAATGAATGATGATGTGAAGCAATTTGACAAGCTCATTGAGGCCTATTCAAACTCGATTTTAGTAGCAAAAAATATTAAATTACTTATCTTAGGCGAAGGAATTTTGATGGAAGAGCTAGTGCAACTGGTTCAAGAAAAACAAATGGTTGACAGCGTAATTTTTAAAGGCTATCAGGAAAATCCACATCCTTATCAAAAGAAGGCTTTTTTTTCAGTTTTGTCCAGTAGGAACGAAGGTTTTCCTAATGTTTTAATCGAAAGCCTTGCAACTGGAACTCCAGTTGTTTCGTTTGATTGTTTTACAGGGCCAAACGAAATTATCCAGCACAAAAAAAATGGACTTCTGGTGGAAGATCAAAATATAGAAAAGCTTACAGAAGCGATGAATGCAATGATTGAAGACCAAGAATTATATCAGACTTGCAAGCAAAATTCGACCAATAGTGTTCAGAAATTTTCAGTAGAAATTATAGGAAAGCAGTGGCTCGATTTCTTGCAACAAAACATTAAAAAAAATGACAAACATTAACAACATACAATTAATAAACCTTCCTGTAGTGGAGGATTCTAGAGGTAACTTAGCTTTTATTCAGGAAGAATATATTCCGTTTAGCTTCAAGAGAGTTTATTATCTTTTTGATGTTCCAAGTACTTCTGCTAGGGGTGGTCATTCACACATACTACAAAATGAACTTATAATATCTTTGAGCGGTAGCTTTGAAGTTATTGTAGATGACGGAACTACTAAAAAAAGCTTCCTGCTCAACAAGCCCAATATAGGTTTGCATATCCCGACAGGCTTATGGAGGGAATTGGAGAATTTTTCTTCGGGGGCGGTTTGTCTGGTTATTGCCGAAGACATTTTTGATGAGGCCGACTATATCCGTGATTATGATGAATTTTTAGCATCAAAAAAATGAGAATACTTTACATAGTTCCAAAAATCAATAATGCAGGTGGAGTGGCCAGAGTGCTGTCTGTAAAGTCTGATTACTGCATTGAAAATTGGAATTATGAAATTACAATACTCACGCAAAACAATGGAAACGCGCCACTGTTTTATGAATTTAATAAAAATGTCGTAATAGAAGATATTCAGTACAGCCAACAAAAAATTAAGTTCTTTTTTCAATTCAGAAAACATCTCCAAGAAAAAATAGATGCAATCAAACCGGATCGTATTGTTGTTTCCGACAATGGATTCAAGGCTTATTTGATTCCATTTTTATTGAAAACTAAAATTCCCATTATTTTCGAAGCGCACGGTTCGCGATTTAATAAAGAGAAAAAAGCAAACGGCATTTTTCAAAGGATTGGTTTTAAATTTTCAGATGCCATAAAAAAAGCCGGTGCCAAAAGATTTGATTTATTTATAGCACTTTCCAAAGAAAATTTATCCGAATGGGAGGTCAAAGATGGGGTTGTAATTCCGAATCCGATCTGGATTGAAAGCACTAAAGATAATTTCTTAGAAACCAAAAAAGTAATTGCAGTGGCAAGACATTCCTATGAAAAAGGATTGGACAGGCTTTTGAAGATTTGGAAAGAAGTTGTAAAAGTACATCCCGATTGGGAGTTGGATATCTATGGGGATTCAAGCGGACAAATAGAATTGTTTGAAATGGCGAAAGAGTTGAAAATAGAACAGAATGTCAATTTCCATTTGCCAGTTCTTGAAATTTTAGAGCAATACGAGCAGGCATCGATATATGCAATGACTTCAAGAACCGAAGGTTTTCCGATGGTTTTGTTAGAGGCAATGGCGTGCGGACTTCCAATAATTGCATACGATTGTCCAGTTGGACCACGGTCCATTATAACGAATTCGGTTGATGGTTTTCTGATAAAAGATGGAGATGAGAAATTGTTTATCCAAAAATTATTGGAGCTTATGAACGATGTAAATCTAAGAAAAGAGTTAGGGAAAAACGGAACAAAAAAGATACAGCAATACAAGCTGGAGCCAATTATGAACAAATGGAAATTGCTATTTGAATCGGTTCAAAAAAAGCACTAAATCATTTTGTTCAAGTCGTTAAAATAGCCCAACTTGTAAAAATCAAATAAAAGGAGCGAAGGTTTTTTTGAAACGAGATTTTTGATGATTTGTTTCTTTGAAATTTTAAAGAAAAAAGAAACTAAAAAAAGCACGCTCATCTTTTGTAAAGAATTGTAAAGCTTTGAAAGCGAAGTGGCCTCATTTTCAATAATCTTGGAGTCCAACAAATATTTTAAATTCCCTAAAGCAATATTGCATTTGTTTAAAAAAACAGATGATTTTTCTAGATTCAGATGCAAAGAAGGATTGGAAATATGCTCGATTTCGATGTTATTCTTTTTAAATTCTAAAACAAGAATCAAATCCTCATAACCATAGGTTTTTATATAATCTGGAAAAGGAATTTCTTCAATTAATTCTTTCTGAATTAAGATGTTTGAAGTTAAAACATGATTGTAGGGATGTTTTTTTCGTGCTTCTAAAGGAATACTTTCCCTCTTTTTTCCATAAACCCATCTCAAAAGTTCATCATCTGCAGGCTTTTCGCTCTTATAACTGATGCCTCCAAATACTACTTTCGCTTTGGTTGTTGAAATTGCCTCTAAATATTTTTTGATAAAAAAAGGATCGCTCGGAAAAGTATCGCAATCCATAATCAAAACCCACGGATGTTTTGCTTTAGAAACCAACTTGTTTAAATTTGGACCTCTGCCTAAATTAAACTTATTAACCTCGAAGTTGCAATTATCTAATGTGTTTATTTTTAAATTATTAATTCTGATTTCGCTGTTTTCTGATCCATCATCCAAAACAATAATTTCATATTCAATTTTTGATTTCTTGCATTGATTGAATAATTCTTTAACTAGAGGAAAAGTATTGTAGTTGTATGTTGGAATAAGTATGGAAAGCATTACACCGTTCTCTGAACTACCTCAAAAATAGTCCCATTCTCGCATTTCAAAGTCTTAGAAGGGAATTTCAAAAGAACCGCATAATCGTGCGTCGCCATGATAACGGTTTTCCCATTTTCGTTGATTTTTCTCAAAACATTCATTACTTCCGAACTCGTTTGAGGGTCAAGATTTCCGGTTGGTTCATCGGCTAGAATAAGTTCCGGATCGTTCAACAAAGCTCTTGCAATGGCAATACGCTGTTGTTCACCACCTGACAATTGATGAGGCATTTTTTTAGAAAAGTTTTTCATGTCTACCTTTTCCAAAACTTCGTCAATCTTCAATTGCATTTCCTGGGCGTCTTTCCATCCGGTTGCTCTCAAAACAAACAGCATATTTTCGTTCACGCTACGGTCTGGAAGCAGTTTGAAATCTTGAAAAACAATACCAATTTTTCTTCTCAAATACGGAATGTTTTTCTCTTTTAAAGTAGCCAAATCAAAATCTACAATGCTTGCCTGACCTTCTGTCAAAGGCAAATCGGCATAAAGCGTTTTCATAAAACTACTTTTTCCGGATCCGGTTTTTCCAATGATATAAATGAACTCTCCTTGGTTAACTTCAAGGTTAACATTGGATAAGATCATATTTTTTTCTTGGTAGATGTTTACATTTCTTAAAAAAAGTACCGGTTGCGTCATAATAGAATTTGTTTTGCTGTAAAAGTAATAAGATAACGCTGGTATTCAAAATAAATTTTGAGGAAGTTCTTTTAACATTTTACTAACACCAAAACGTTAAAAACTTGGGCAACAAACCCCAAAAAGATTCGTTATACCAGTAGGAATTTGATATATTTGAATTTTAAAACTAACCACGATGCGTAAATACTCCTGGATATTATTCCCGCTTTTTACTGCCGGAATTTCAACCACCGTTTCTGCCCAGAAATCAGAAATTTATACCCACGACTTAAGAGACTACAACAGAGCCATAGAGCTTTATAAAGACAAACAGTATTTGTCGGCCCAAATCATTTTTGAGGAAATCAGACAGCAAAACCACAGTCAGGAAGTACAAGCCGATTGTGCCTACTATATCGCCAATTGTGCCATCCGCCTCAACCAGCAAGGAGCGGATAAATTGATGGAAGATTTCGTTCATAATTATCCAACGAGTTCAAAGCAGAATCAGGCCTATATTGAAGTGGCGCATTTCTATTTTGAACAAGGTCAATATCCACAGTCGTTGGAATGGTTTGACAAGGTTGACGAAAGTACGCTGAGTAATGACGATGTTGAAAAATACAACTTCCAAAAGGGATATGTTTTCTTTACTGCAAAGGATAAAAAACAGGCAACAACTTATTTTAACAAGGTTGCCAATTCCCAAGAATATGGTTCTCAAGCCAAGTATTATTTAGGTTTTATGGCGTATGAAGCGGATGATTATAAAGAGGCAACCAAGCAATTCGATCAGGTTTCGGGTGAGGAAAAGTACAAGGAAAAAATGTCTTATTTTCAAGCCGATATGAATTTCAAGCTTGGAAAATTTCAGGAAGCAATTGATTTGGGCTTGAAAGCTATGAAACAATCAAATGCTCAGGAAAAATCAGAATTGAATAAAATTATCGGAGAAAGTTATTTCAACTTGAAGCAATACGATAAAGCAATTCCGTATTTAGCAGAATACAAAGGCAAAAAAGGGAAGTGGAACAATACCGATTTTTATATTTTGGGATATGCCTATTACCAACAGAAAGATTATGAAAATGCTATTGCACAATTCAACAAGATAATTGACGGTAAGGATTCTGTGGCTCAAAATGCCTATTATCATTTGGGAGAAAGTTATCTGAAAACGGATAGAAAGCAACAGGCTTTGAATGCTTTCAAAACAGCTTCGGAAATGGAATTTGATTTGAAAATCCAAGAAGACGCTTATTTCAACTATGCTAAATTGAGTTATGAAATTGGAAATTCGTATCAGAGTATTCCAAGTGTTTTGAGTGCTTTTATCGAAAAATATCCATCAAATCCAAACAAAACGGAAGTAGAAACGTTGTTGATTAATTCCTACATCACTTCTAAAAATTACAAGGAAGCGTTGGTTTTATTGGAGAAAAATAAAAGTTTCGCGAACAAGCAAGCCTATCAAAAAGTTACTTTTTATAGAGGTTTGGAATTGTATACCGACGGAAATTATCAAGATGCTTTGGCGATGTTCAAAAAATCAATTGCAGAACCAAGAGATCCAAAATTTACCGCAAGAGCTACTTTCTGGAAAGGAGAAACGGAATATGTTTTGGACAATTTCAGCGAATCATTGTTGAGCTTCAAACAATTTGCAGGTTATGCTGAAGCTAAAAATACGCCTGAGAACAAGAATTTCCATTACAATTTGGCGTATGCATATTTCAAGTTAAAAGAATACGACCAAGCGATCACTAATTTTCAAAGCTTTATTGCTGAGAATAAAACCGATAAAGTACGTTTGAACGACGCCTATTTGCGTTTGGGCGACAGTTATTTTGTAACCACAAAGTATTGGCCAGCAATGGAGGCCTACAATAAAGCGATCGATTTAAAAGGTGTCGATTCAGACTATGCCGCTTTTCAAAAGGCCATTAGTTATGGATTTGTTGCCAGAAACGACAAGAAAATCGATGATTTGACAAAGTTTGTTCAAGCTTTCCCAAAATCGCAATATAGGGATGATGCCTATTTTGAACTTGGGAACACTTATGTTGCCGAAAATAAAACGGAAAGTGCGGTTCAAACCTATGATAAGTTGCTTTCGGAATATAAAAATGGAAGTTATTCATCAAAAGCTATTTTGCGTCAAGGTTTGGTGTATTATAATGCTGATAAATCAGAGCAGGCTTTGGTAAAGTTTAAAAAGGTAGCGTCAGATTATCCAAATACTCCCGAAGCACTCGAAGCTGTGTCTACAGCACGATTGATTTATGTGGATAGCGGAAAAGTAAGCGAATATGCAAGTTGGGTAAAAACCCTCGATTTCGTTGAAGTAACTGATGCTGAGTTGGATAATGATACCTATGAAGCGGCTGAAAAGCAATACTTGCAGAATAATAAAAAACAAGCCATTTCTGGTTTTACAGGCTACATTGCTTCTTTCCCGAACGGTATTCATTCATTGAAAGCAAATTTCTATCTGGGACAACTTTATTATGCAGATGGATTGGAAAATAATGCAATTCCAAATTATGAATTTGTGACGGCAAAGCAACGAAATGAATTTACAGAGCAGGCTTTGGTTCGATTATCACAAATTCATCTGAAAGCTAAAAATTACGATAAGGCAATTCCAGTTTTACAACGATTGGAAGCGGAAGCAGATTATCCTCAGAACGTCACTTTCGCACAAGCTAATTTGATGAAAGCCTATTACGATAAGGCCGATTTTGCAAATGCTGTAGTTTCAGCAGAAAAAGTATTAGCAAATCCAAAAACGGATGACAAAGTGCGAAGTGATGCCCAAATAATCGTAGCACGTTCTGCGGTGAAGACCAATGATGAGGCAAAAATCAGAACGGCTTATGCCAAATTGCTGACCATTGCAAAAGGAGAATTGGCGGCAGAAGCATTGTACTATGATGCTTATTTCAAAAACAAAGATGGAAAATTTGAAGACTCAAATAAAGCGGTTCAAAAACTGACGAAAGATTATTCAGGATATAAATATTTTGGTGCCAAAGCTTTGGTTCTAATGGCAAAAAATTTCTACGGACTAAAGGACAGTTTTAATGCAACCTATATTCTGGACAATGTAATCAAGAACTTCAAGGACTATCCAGATGTTATTGAGGAAGCCCAGAAAGAATTGGCACTTATCAAAGCGGAAGAAGCAAAAACCAATTCGTCTATCCAAAACTAATAAGCAATTATTTTAATTTTCAATCCGAACAAAATGACTTATAAAGCTCAATATAAAATTACGTTTATCTTGCTTTTGGCAGGTTTGCAAACCACATTTGCCCAAAAGAAAGACGAAAATATAGGAACCGAAGTTGTAAATGTTGTAAAGCCGTATGCACCGACGATTTCGGATGCATTCAAGGTAAAAGAAACACCGGTTCTGGACGATGAGGAAACTACTAAAAAGGAGGAAATACAATATACAATCTTCTCTTTTCCAGTTGCTTCAACTTTTACGCCATCTAAGGGAAGAGCAGCTTCCGTGGATAAAACAGCCCAGGAACGCTTGTACAAAAACTACTTGACGTTAGGTTTTGGAAGTTACGCTTCTGCAAATGCGGAACTTTTTATTACAGAAAACATCAGCAATACAGACTATGTTGCCGGAATGCTTCGCCATCAATCTACTCAGGGAAATATAAAAGGAGTGAGGCTTGATGATAAGTTCTATGACACGTCGTTGGATTTAACGTACGGTAGCAAACAGCAAAATCTATCTTGGAATGCTGATATGGGTTATCAGCATCAAGTGTATAATTGGTATGGTTTGCCTGAATTATTTGGATATACTTTATCGGAAGCCGACCAAAATGCCTTAATCAACGGAATCAATCCTCAGCAAACCTATCATAATTTCTACCTTGGCGGAAAAGTGAAGGCAAACGATAGTTTTTTTAACGAAGGAAGTTTCAAATACAACCGATTCTGGGATGCTTATGGTTCGGAAGAAAACAGGTTTTTCATCAAGCCGTCTTTGAAATTTGATATTTCTGACAAAGCAATTACGGCTAATTTCACGGCAGATTATTTGAGTACAAAATTTGACAAGGCTTTTCCGGATGTAGATAATCCTGCAACGCCAGTTTTTGGAAACGAACATTCTTATTTGGTTTTGGGAGCAAATCCTAATTTCCAAATTTTACAGGACGATTTGACTTTGAATTTGGGTGTTGAGTTTGTATATCTTTCCACTCTTAAAAATGTTGTAAACAATGTTGATTCAGGTTCTGACAGCGACTTTTTCTTTTATCCAACTGTAACTGCTTCCTATAAAGTTGTGGGCGATTTGATGATTGCTTATGCTGGAGCGGAAGGGGGTTTGAAGCAAAATTCGTATAGAGATTTTACCAACATCAATCCGTTTGTTTCTCCAAATCTTTTCATTGCTCCAACGGATACACAATATGATATTTATGTAGGTTTGAAAGGGAAATTATCAAATGCGGTAAGCTACAATGTTCGCGGTTCTTATTTGAGTGAGAAAAACAGGGCGCTATTTTTAAGCAATGATTATTCTGAAAATATCGATAATGAGAATTATGCTTACGGAAATTCCTTTAATGTGGTATACGATAACATGAAGACAATTAGCTTTTTCGGAGAATTAAAAGCCGATTTTTCTAAAAATGTTGCAGTCGGAATCAACGGAACTTTTGCTACTTATAATAATGATTTACAGGAAGAAGCTTGGAATTTGCCACAGATTAAATTGGGAACAAGCTTGGACGTGAACATCACAAAAAAATGGTTTGCTGGAGCAAATGTTTTTTTCGTAGGTGAAAGGATGGATTTCCAATTTGATCATTCTTCGGGAGCTATCGGAACGGATGGTACCAGAACTTTGGACGGTTATTTTGATGCAAATCTGAATTTAGGTTACAAGCACAACGAGCGATTGACTGCATTTTTAAAAGCCAATAATATTGCGAATCAGGCATACGAAAAATGGTTGAATTATCCAGTGCAGCAATTTCAATTGATGTTGGGAGCAAGTTATAAATTCGATTTTTAAATAAAAACATAAACAAATAACGTGAAGTCACAAGGTATTTTTAGTCCTTCGTGGCTTTCGTTTTTTAGCCACAGATTCACGAATTTTGGATGTATACAATCAATTTTTTAAAATCTGTGAATCCGTGGCCATAATAATTTCAAGAATGACCTTTAAAGAAAAAGTAGTAGCCCATTACCATCAGCAAATTCAAGATAAGATTGATGCTTTTCAAGATATGATTTCGGCTTTGACCGAAGATTCAAAGAATGATGCAAAAGGTTCGGCTGGAGACAAGCACGAAACAGCCTTGTCTATGATGCACATCGAACAGGAAAAACTCAATTATAAACTTCAAGAATTTCTTCAAAGCAAAAGCCAGTTTTCAAGCATTGATTTTAATAGAATTTCGGATAAGGTAAATGTTGGAAGTTTGGTTCAAGCCAATGAAAATTACTTTCTAATAAGCGTAGCTCTTTCAAAAATTACCATTGATGGAATGACAATTTTTGGGATTTCACCTCAATCGCCTTTGGCAATCAAAATGTTAGGCCAAGAAGTTGACTATTCTTTTTCCATTAACACTTTAAATTATCAGATTAAACAAATTGTTTCATAAATTCAATGAATTTATATTTTTCTTTGCGAAATTTTACACACATCACATTTAGACGATCTTTTATAATCTATAACCAAAACATCTATTTTGGATGCTTTTGTTTTTGTAATTTATTGTAATATTTGATTTGTAGTTTTAAATTGAAACTAAAAATCAAATATTTGTTTTAATGTATAAATATAATTGCAATATTTGCTTTATACATTAAAATAAAATTTACAGTTAAGTTATGTGCGGAATATTAGCCATCATCGGAAAAGGAAAAGACGAGCAATTAGTAAAAGCACTTTCAAAAAGAATGTCCCACAGAGGACCTGATGAAAGTGATATACATATTACAGAAAATGGACATATATTGAGCCACGAGCGTTTATCAATCATTGATTTGCATTCGGGTAAGCAACCTATAAAAGGGACAAAGACTGCTTACATGGTTCATAATGGAGAGATTTACAATCATCAGGAATTGAGAGATGGGATTTTAAAGCATCATACTTTTAAGACCAAATCAGATTCTGAAGTTATTGTGCATCTGTATGAAGAATTTGGCTATGATTTCCTGAACAAACTGGATGGTGATTTTGCCTTCGTAGTAGTTGATGGCGATGATTTTATAGCAGGACGTGATCCAATGGGAGTGAAGCCTTTGTATTATGGACTTGACGAAAGAGGGAGGGTATATTTTGCTTCTGAAATGAAACCAATAACTGACCAATGCAAGACTTTTTCGACATTTCCTCCGGGACACTATTACACTCCGAAAACTGGTTTTGTGAAGTACTACAAACCTGAATACGAGGATTATAAGAAAGCTACTCAGGAACTTGATTTGTCATTGATTAGAGAAACACTTACGGAAGCGACAAGAAAAAGATTAATGAGTGATGTGCCAATCGGAGTATTATTATCCGGTGGTTTGGATTCTTCATTGACTTCTTCAATAGCAGCAAGATTATTGGCAGAAAAAGGAAAAAAATTAAATTCATTTTCTATAGGTTTGGATGCTGATGCTCCAGATGCAAAAGCAGCAAGAAAAGTAGCCGAATTTTTAGGAACCGAACATCATGAAATTCATTTCACCATAGAGCAAGGAATTGAAATTCTTAGCAAATTGATCTGGCATTTGGAAACCTATGATGTGACTTCGGTGAGGGCAAGTACGCCAATGTATTTCCTTTCTAAAGCGATTACAGATATGGGAATAAAAGTAGTGCTTTCAGGTGAAGGAGCCGATGAAATATTTGGAGGCTACTTGTATTTTAGAAACGCACCGTCAACAGAGGATTTCCAAAAAGAAACCATCGAAAGAGTCCAAAAATTATTCACAGCGGATTTATTGAGAGCTGATAAATCCACAATGGCACATGGCTTGGAAGCCAGAGTTCCATTTCTAGATAAAAAATTCTTAGATGTTGCGATGCTCATAAAAGCAGAAGAAAAGCAACCGAAGACATACAAAGGAATTGAAAAGTATATCTTAAGAAAAGCATTCGACACGCCAGAGACGCCTTATTTGCCAGACGAAGTTTTATGGCGTCAGAAAGAACAATTTTCAGATGGAGTAGGCTACAACTGGATTGATCAATTGATTGAATATTGTTCGAGCCAAGTTAGCGATTTGCAGATGGATCAAGCAAAAGAGCGTTTTCCATACAATACGCCAACAACCAAGGAAGCTTATTTTTATAGAGACATCTTTCATAAATATTATCCACAAGTAAGTGCCGCGCAAACGGTTAGAAAATGGATTCCAAAATGGCAAGAAAATTTAGATCCGAGCGGAAGAGCAAATGCCGCACACGTTCAGGCGGATACAGAAATTGCCAAATCAAATATCATAGTATAGTTTGTTGTTTATATATAGTTTGTTTGTAGTAAAAGCGTTGAGAAGTCAACGCTTTTTTTTAATTGTTTTTGCCAGAGAATACAGCCTATACATGAATAATTTTATAATTTTACCAAAATTAAACAGCAATTATTTTGAATGTAATCATCAAGAATGAATTTTGTACAGCTACTATCAATACAAAAGGAGCTGAACTTATTTCTTTTAAAAGCAATAATCGCGAATACATCTGGGAGGGAAATCCTGAATTTTGGGGAAAGCATTCACCCATTTTATTTCCTATTGTTGGGACTTTAAAAGAAAATCAGTTTCAATATTTAGAAGAAACATATTCGCTTTCAAGACATGGTTTTGCGAGAGATATGGAATTTAATATTAAGGAAGAATCTGAAAACAGTGTAACTTTTTCACTTGAAGCTTCTGAGGAAACTTTGAAAAATTATCCTTTCACATTCGAGCTTCTGCTGATTTATACTTTGGAGGGTCAAAAACTGACGCTACACTACAAAGTTTTCAATAAGGATAAAAAAGAAATGCCATTTTCGATAGGAGCACACCCTGCATTTGCGCTACCAAAACGTTTCGATAATTATTCGCTTTCGTTCAATGACGATAATGAACTTAGTTACTTTTTACTCGAAAATGATTTGCTTTCAAATCGAACAGAAAGTATTTCTTTGAAGGACCATGAATTACCATTGAAATATGAACTTTTTGAAAGAGATGCATTGGTATTCAAGCACATTAATTCTAAATCCATTACAATAAACGAAAATTCAAAACCAATATTGAAAGTTGAATGTAAGGATTTTCCAAATCTTGGAATCTGGACCAAAGTAAATGCTCCGTTCATTTGTATCGAGCCATGGTTTGGCTATTCTGACACCAATAAGAATTCAGGAAAACTCGCTGAAAAAGAAGGTATATTGCTATTAGAAGCTGATAATGTCTTTGATTGTGAGTTTTCTATAGAAATTAAATAAAATGCTAGAAATCAATTTCAAACCTTACCCGACTCTTGAAACAGATCGATTGTTGTTCAGAAGAGTAACTGAAGCCGATGTCAATGAAATTCTAGAACTCAGGTCAAATCCTGAAACAATGAAGTATATTCCTAGACCATTGCTGAAAAATACCGATGATGCCTTAGAGCATTATAAGATGATTGACAATGCAATCGAAAACAATACGGGAATCAACTGGGCAATAACACTTAAAGGAAATCCAAAATTAATTGGAATTACTGGGTTTTACAGAATCCAACCCGAAAATTATCGTGCAGAAATTGGGTATATGATCCTGCCCGAATTTCAAGGAAAGGGAATTGTTACAGAATCCATTCAGAGATTGGTGCAATATGCATTTGACGAAATGAAACTGCATTCGATTGAAGCTGTGATTGATCCAGACAATATTGCTTCAGAAAGAGTACTTCAAAAATGTAACTTCGTTAAAGAGGCCCATTTCAAGGAAAACGAGTTTTATGATGGCAAGTTTTGGGACTCGGTAATTTATTGCATTTTAAATAAAAAGTAAGCAACCTTTTTCGTTAGTTTGCATCTCATAGATATAATTCAAATAAAAGTTATGAAAACTAGATTAATTAAAAATGTATTAGGTATTTTGTTCGTTTTAGGAACATTCACAAGCTGTTCTTTAGACGATGGTAAAGAACAAAACTGTTCTCAGGTAATTGGAGCATCCACATTAGAAGTTACAGGGCCAACAGAGGCTGCTGTAAATGAAGAAATAACATTGACAGTTTCTTATAAGATTGCATCTACATGTGGCGATTTCTATGCATTCAATAACCAAACAGTAAACGCTACCGAAAAAAAGATAGGCGTGCTCGTAACTTATGATGTATGCAATTGTGATAATGTACTTTCTATTGCTACAGAGCCCTATAAATTTAAAGTAGCTACGGCTGGGGTTTACAAACTAAAATTTGCAATAACAAATGAGGTTTTCCTAACACATACGGTTACTGTAGAATAAAAAAAGTTAATCAAGAAAATCCCGGAAATCCCGGGATTTTTTATTTAAAAAAAATACAAGCTTAAATTTATAGAGCGAAAGGCTTGGGAGTTTGGAATCCATATTCCCGCCTTTTTTCCAAATATTTTCCTTTTAAAGAAAAAAGGAAAAGGATTTTCCCTTAAGTCGGGGCTAGGGGAGTGTCTATTGGTTTTTGGGAAACTTCGGAAGCGTACGGATATATAAATCTTCAACCTTTGCTCTTGCCCAATCGGTTTTTCTTAAAAATGTCAAACTAGATTTGATGCTGGGATTATCTGTAAAACATTTAATTTTTATTAATTCTCCCAAAGTATCAAAGCCGTAAAAAGTAACCAATTGCTCCAACATTTTTTGAAGCGTAATACCGTGAAGCGGATTGTTTTTATGCTCATTTTCCATAACACAAAGGTAGTGAATTCAAAACCAAAAAACTTTTTCATTTATTTCACAGTTTTAATTTTTGATGAAATAAGGCAAAAAAATAGTTTCTTAAATTTTTAAATAAGTATTTTTTCTATTCAAAATGGAGATTTAAGAATTAGTCATTACATTTGCACTCCTATGCTAAAAACTGTCAACATACTCAATAAAAGAGCCCGATTTGATTATGAAATAATCGAAACCTATACTGCCGGAATCGTTTTGGCAGGAACCGAAATAAAATCCATCCGAATGGGGAAGGCAAATATTACGGAAAGTTTCTGTGAATTCAGCAATAACGAGCTTTTTGCCATCAATACCTATATTGAGGAATATGCTTTTGGGAACCAGTTCAATCATAAATCCCGAAGCGAAAGGAAATTGCTTTTGAACAAAAGAGAACTTAAAGGTTTGGCAAGAAGCGTTCAGGCAAAAGGTTTAACGATTGTTCCCCTACGACTTTTTACAAATGAAAAAGGAATGGCAAAACTGGAAATTGGTTTGGCACGCGGTAAGAAGACATACGATAAGAGAGAATCGTTGAAGGAGCAGGATACCAAGCGTGATTTGGATAGAATCAAGAAGGAATACAAATAATCCCGATACTTTTTTAAACAAAAAAAATCCCAACTTTCGTCGGGATTTTTCTTCGCACTAATAAACTAAGTTTATAGGTTTATCTCAATCGATCTACAGATTTTACGAGATCTTCATCCTTCTTGATGGCTTTATTGGCCAAGACCAAAAAAACGATAGCAACAATCGGGAGGAACATTCCAATACCTTTCTCAGAAACCGTAACGGCTTCTCCAGATAAATTTAGAGAACGATAAACAAATAATCCTAATAAAATTAAATTCAATATGATGTTCAATCTGCCCATAACAAATTGATTTTGTCTCTTTTTGAAGGAGATGATACTCACTAACGATAACATGGTGCTCAAACCAAAAGCAGTAGCATATTTAATGTCAAACATAAAAAAGAAATCCTTTTTATCACTCATTGTCCACAATGGAAAAACGAATGGCAAAACGCCAGTGATAACCAGTGCAATCAGCAAATAAATGGTTTGTACTCTTTGTAACATCTGTTTCTTTTCTTCCACAAAAATATATTTTCTTTTTTAGAAATACTATTGTATGATTAAATTTTATTCGTAATATTGCATAGCAAATCCTTAAGTACTTCATTCTTTGAGGGATTGGCAGACAAAAAAATTGCACTACGTATCTCACAACAACCTTCCTCATTAATTAATTCAAATAAACTACATGTTTGATATTTCTGTATTAAAAGAAATGAAGCTTTCTGAGCTTCAGGAAATAGCTAAATTGGCTAATTTAAAAGCTACAGGCGTTAAAAAAGAGACCTTAATTTCTCAAATTTTAGAACGCCAAGCAACTTCAACAGAAGTTGCAGAAAAAGAAAATACCACTGTTACCGAAGACAATTCAAAATCTAAAAGAGTCAGAATTGCTCCAAATAAAAAAGTTCCAGTTGCAGCAGAATCTGATTTATTTTCCAAACCAGAAAGTAAAGAACCTCAAGAAGTTCCTACAGAAGAGGTTAAAGCAACAGAACAAGAAGCTCCAACTGAACGAAAAGTAATCAAGTTCAATAAAGCAAAATACGAAAACAAGGTTAGCAACGCCATCCAGAAAGAAAAAGTAGAAGTTACTGCTGAAAACAAATCGGAAGAAAATACTACAGCTGCTGAAAAGGTTACACCTCAGGAACCAAAGATTCAAAAGCCACAGAATCAAAATCAGAAGCAGAATCCAAATCAAAAACAAAGCAATCAAAAGCAAAATCAAAATGGGAATCAGGCACCAAACGGTAACCAGAATCCAAATTTCAAAGGAAAAAACAATAATTTCCGCGATGCCGATTTTGAATTTGATGGAATTATAGAAAGTGAAGGCGTACTTGAAATGATGCCGGACGGATATGGTTTCCTACGTTCTTCGGATTATAATTATTTGGCTTCGCCAGATGATATTTACTTATCAAACTCACAAGTTAGATTATTCGGCTTAAAAACCGGAGATACTGTAAAAGGAGTGGTTCGCCCTCCAAAAGAAGGAGAGAAGTTTTTTCCTTTGGTACGGGTTTTAAAAATAAACGGACACGATCCCCAGGTGGTCCGCGATAGGATTTCATTTGAACACCTGACTCCTGTTTTTCCTTCAGAAAAATTCAGATTGGCTGAAAAGCAAAGCACAATTTCAACCCGAATCATCGACTTGTTTTCTCCAATTGGTAAAGGACAACGTGGTATGATTGTCGCGCAGCCAAAAACAGGTAAAACGATGCTTTTGAAGGATATTGCTAATGCAATTGCCGCCAATCATCCAGAAGTGTATTTGATTGTCCTTTTGATTGATGAGCGTCCAGAAGAGGTTACCGATATGCAAAGAAGTGTTAGGGGAGAAGTGATTGCTTCGACTTTTGACAGAGAACCGCAAGAGCACGTGAAAATTGCCAATATTGTTTTGGAAAAAGCAAAACGTTTGGTAGAATGTGGACACGATGTTGTGATTCTTTTGGATTCCATTACCCGTTTGGCTAGGGCTTACAATACGGTTCAGCCTGCTTCAGGAAAAGTTTTGAGCGGTGGTGTTGATGCTAATGCGCTTCAAAAACCAAAAAGATTCTTCGGTGCTGCAAGAAATGTTGAGAATGGTGGTTCGTTGAGTATTATCGCAACAGCATTAACAGAAACTGGTTCTAAAATGGACGAGGTTATCTTTGAGGAATTCAAAGGAACAGGTAATATGGAGCTGCAGCTGGATAGAAAAATTGCGAACAAGCGTATCTTCCCATCTGTTGATCTTACTTCATCAAGCACAAGAAGAGACGATCTGTTATTGGATGAGAAAACCTTACAGAGAATGTGGATCATGAGAAAATATCTTTCGGATATGAATCCGGTGGAGGCGATGGATTTCATCAACGACCGTTTCAAGAAAACCAGAAACAATGAAGAGTTTTTGATTTCGATGAACGATTAAGCATTACAAATCTATGAACATAAAAAAATCCGATGATAAGTTTCATCGGATTTTTTATTTATACAAAGTTTTTTGAGAATTAATTCACAATTACTTTTTTAGTGATGGATTGATTTTCTGATGATAATCGCAACAAATAGAAGCCTTGTGGCAAATCAGTTAAGCTGTAATTGTTATCCTGAGCAACAGGTTTGCTGATCTTCTGAATCAATTGTCCATTAACGTTAATCAATTGAATTTCATCCAAAACAACTTCACTTTGAATATTGATTCTGTGGTTGTTTGATGGATTTGGATACACGATAACATTTGATAATGCTACAAAATCTTCGGTAGACAAGAATACGTTTGGCCAACGGTTTTCTGCAACAGGACCGCCCCAGATAACAGTCGCCAGGTAAGGATTGTCAATAAACGGATTTCGATTTCTTTGTGCATATGTGGCATTGCTTCCATGATAGGTATTTCGAGCATCTTCATAAGGGGAAACCGGATCATCAGCATTCCATTGAAGAAATAATTGTATCATATTGGTATCGGTTGTAACTGTTGGTAAACCAGCCGCACCTACATTTTTTGGTAAACATTGATCACCATATCTTAGATACATATACATCATCATTCTTGCCACATCTCCTTTCCATTCATCTCCAGGATACCAGCCACCTGTAACAGTTCCTGAGTTTCCACTCCCGTTACCGAAGCGCAAACTTCCTCGGCTATTATTACGCTGTACATCTGATGCTCTCAAATGATGTGCATCTTCTCCTGCGTCACTAGCTCCTCCATCATCTAAGGCCGGTGTTCCTAAGCTTTTTGCATAAACATGTTCTCTATTCCATTCGCCATTGCTTCCTCCATTACTGTTTTTATTTCTTGAGATGTCATTTGTTTGGTCATTATCTGTTCCGTTTTCCCAACCATAAAGCAGTAACACATTATTTGTGTTCGAAGGATCTAAGTCGGTAATTTTTGAAGCATTCCATATTTCCGAATAACTTAATTTGTTGGTATGTGTTGAGGAAATCTTAGTGGCCAAAGCATTTTTTAAGCTTGTACCAGTCTGATTCCAATTAAAGTTATTGTAATAAGGAGCAGCTGGGGCACCCGCTTGAGCAAAACCCGCAACTACAACAAACAAGTTAACGAGAGTAATTATTTTCTTCATTTTTAAATTTTAAGGACGACAAATGTATGCGATTATTTCATTGGTGGAAATTATTTAACATTTGCTAAATTGTTTGTAATAAAAAAAGCCAAAGCATTACGCTTTGGCTTTTGACTAATTGTAATTGGAAAAAATTAATTCACAATTATTTTTTTAGTTATCGATTGGTTACCAGAACTTAATTTAAGAAAATAAAAACCTTGCGATAAGTTGTCCAATGTAAAAGTATTATTGTTAAAAGCAGGCTTGTTAACCTGTTGAATGATTTGACCACTTACATTAATCAATTGAATTTCATCTAGGACAGTTTCGCTTTGAATGTTGATTCTGTTAGTAGTAGTCGGATTTGGAAATACTTTCACAGATGCAAAATAATCAAATTCTGTAGTTTCCAGAAGGGCTTCTACCGTAGCACACTGTGTTGACCAGATATTACAAACATAATCAGGATTGTCAATATAAGGATTTCTATTTCCTTGGTAGGTATAAATTCTATTGTTCTTAGCAATTTCTGAGGCAGATACTGGGTCTTGCTTATGCCATTTAATCAAAATCAGAATAAAATCATCCGAGAAGACTTTGTTGTTAGAACCGTCAAACATGTTTTTTGCTTGGCATGTATTAGAGTTTGCGGCATTATAGAAATTCCCCATTAAATTCTCATATCGTGTTGCAAAATAAAAATATGCTCTTGCCACATCTCCTTTAAATTCATCGATTGGCTCAAATACAACCCCTGTAAAATTGGAATAAGGTGTGGAAGCCATTGGCCCTCTTTTTGAACCGTTTTGAGATGTGTAATTGGCATTACCTACAATTCCAAAACCTAAATTGTTTCGATCACCATTCACTTTCCCATCAGAAGGAAAAACATGAAAAGGATCATTTTTCATCGGATTGATTTGGTATTCATCAAAATAGGACTGTGGAACCAAATGCTCTCTGTTGTAGCAATCACCTTCTCCTGAATATTGACCGCATTGGTCGGATGTACTCGTATAGTTATATGGATCTGTGCTTGTTGGATTTTCAGAATAAAGATCTAATAAAGAACCATCATTTTCATAATAATTATCTCTAAATGAAGTATGGGTATATAGATTCCATAAGCTATTATAACCTTGATCGTTATGACCATTAGTGATAATAGTTTTCAACTGCGTTTTTAATGCATAGCCAGTTCCCGTTGCGTTATTGTAATAATTCGCAGGGGCTTGTGCAAAACCTATCATTGTAAACAACAATAGAAATAAGGAGTAATTCTTCTTCATATCATAAAATTTATGCTTTTCTCTCTAATAATGCCATATAGAATCCATCAAAACCAGATTCCGAAGCTAAGATTTTGACATCTTTTGCAAAGGTAAAGTTCTTGCCGTTCTCGGTGGTTAGGAAATGTTTAACTTGTTCTTGATTTTCTGATGGTAATACTGAACAAGTAGCATAAACCAATTTTCCTCCAGGCTTTACAATCCTTGAATAGCTTTCCAAGACTTCAGCTTGAACTTTTCGGATGTTGTCTATAAATTCCGGTTGCAGTTTCCATTTTGCATCAGGATTTCTTTTTAAGACTCCTAAACCGCTACAAGGTGCGTCAATCAAGACTCTATCTGCTTTTTCTTGTAATTTTTTGATGACTTTCGTCGAATCGATAATTCGGTATTCAATATTAAAAGCACCGTTTCTTTTCGCACGAAGCTTCAATTGCTTTAGCTTACTTTCGTATAAATCCATTGCGATTAGTTGCCCTTTGTTTTCCATCAACGACGCAAGGTGCAATGTTTTTCCACCAGCACCAGCACATGTATCAACCACACGCATTCCAGGTTTTACGTCAAGGAAAGCGGCAACCAACTGTGAGCTGGCATCTTGCACCTCAAAGAAACCTTCCTTAAAAGCATCCGTTAAAAATACATTGGCTCTTTCTTTCAACACCAAAGCGTCCGGCTGGTCTTTTAGATAATCGGTTTCGATATCCAAATCCATCAAGATGGCTCTTAGTTTTTCCTTAGTAGTTTTCAAGGTATT
>NZ_JBMGQS010000015.1:0-83919 GCF_049060005.1 Flavobacterium sp. PLA-1-15
TATCAGCCGGATAGCTTGAGGGTGGTGATTTGGTAAGTTTTTTGATTGAAAGATTTTTGGACTTATACAAAAAAAGACCGTCAGCAAAGACGGTCTTTTTTATTTAAGAGAAATACTTTTGAGAAGTTCAAGTGTCTGGGTAAGTTTATCTTTTAGGCTCACAAAGTGCTGATAGGCGATCATGCTAAAGCTAGAATCAATGGCTTCCTTTTCGATAGGATCCAAATGCTCAAACAAATCTTCAAGTCTGAAAATGGATAATGAAGAACGCATTGTATGTGCAATTCCTTTGATAGAATTATGATCTTTAGCTTCAATTGCGGCTTCTAATTCTTGCAGATCTTCTGGAATTTTGTTCAGAAAGAGTTCAATCATTTCCTTTATAAATTCCTGATTACCATCTGAAAGCTCTTCCAGATAGGAAAAATCTATTGCTTGTTCTTTATCAAATGGCTTAGTGTCTAAAACAGAAATAATGATATTAAGTAAATCGGCTTGCTTGTAAGGCTTCGTGATATAACCATTCATGCCAGCATCCAAACATTTTTGTTGTTCGCCAACAAGCGAATGGGCTGTCATTGCGATAATTGGAATATCAAGTTTTAACTCTTCCCGGATAAATGTTGTAGTCTGATAACCATCTCTGATTGGCATTTGGAGGTCCATCAGGATTACATCATATTTGTTGTTCAACAGCATGTCAATACATTCTGCTGCATTATTGGCAATGTCCAAATCAAATCCGAAATTACGGATAACGCTTTTGGCTAAATTTTGATTTAAAATATTATCCTCGCAAAGCAATATGTTTAGCTTTTCAACCGATTTTTGTGGAGAAACAACTTCTTGTGCTGGAATCATTTCTGAAAGGTCAACCTTTTTGAAATCCAAAGAGAAGAAAAATTCCGAGCCTCTGCCCATTTTGCTTTTCACCTCAATGGTGCCGTTTTGCAGTTCTACCAATTGCTGAACGATATTCAGTCCTAAACCTGTTCCTTTGTAAAGTCTTGTTGTACTTTCTTCAGCTTGAGAAAATCGCTCGAATATGGTCTGTAACTTGTCTTCTGGAATCCCAATCCCAGTATCTTTTACAGAGAATCTAATAGTATATTTGTCTTCTGTTTCTGCCGTTTTCTTTACCGAAATGGTCACTTCACCCTCATGAGTAAACTTCACAGCATTTCCGGCAAGGTTCATTATAATTTGGTTCAATCGGCCTTTATCGCCAGCAATAAATTCAGGCATATCGGCATCTAGAAATAAATTGAATTCCAAATCTTTCTCTGTAGCCTTTACTTTTAAAAGATCATAAATATGCTTGAGCGTATTTTTAAGATTGAAGGGATGCGTTTCTATGGATAAATTTCCGGATTCTATCTTTGATAAATCAAGGATATCATTGATAAGCGTTAGCAGATTATCCCCAGCAGTTTGCACATTGTTGATATAGACACTTTGTGCCGGATCCAGATTACTCTGTGCCAACAAATCGGTAAAACCAATAATTGCATTCATTGGCGTTCTAATCTCGTGGCTCATATTGGCCAGGAAAATATCTTTGGCGGCAACGGCAAGATTGGCAACATGCGTTTGATGACGTAACTCTACGTTGGTTATTCTTAATTCTAACTGTGTAATAATATGCTTTGCCAAAGTAGCCAATGCTTTCTTTTGTTCTTCCTTTAAAATTTTAGGAGCACTATCCAAGGCACACAAAGTTCCTACATTATAACCATCTGGTGTGGTAAGCGGAATTCCCGCATAAAACCTAATTTTTAATCCTCCCGTTACCTCAGGGTGGTTTTTAAAACGTTGATTTTCTAATGTGTCTGAAATTTCAATTAATCCCTCTTCAAGTATGGTATATTGGCAAAAGGTATCTTCCCTTGGCATTTCCGAAGCTTCAAAACCAATTACAGATTTGAACCACTGGCGGTTCTCATCAATAAATGAAATATGAGCCATCGAGACCTGGCAGATATAAGATACCAGTTGGGTAATAGCATCAAATTCTTCTTCAGATAAAGTGTCAAGGATATTATAGTGTTTCAAGGCATCTAGCCTTTCAATTTCATTTGCGGGAATAGGTAGGATGTTGTTATCAGGCATTACTAATAATTGAAAATTTTAAATACAAAGAAGGCAACGTTCCAAATGTATAAAATTTAAAACATTTTGTTGTTATATAAAACCTAAATGATATTAATCCGTGATAACTTCCGGAGAAAGCACCGGAGGCGTTACAACCACAGGAACTGGCACCACAACAGCAGATTGTACAGGAATTAAAATTTCTGTCACCCATTTGGATGGGCTTTTAACCTCCGATGCGGTTTGCACGTAAACCTCAATATATTTCAAGGCCGTGTTCTGCTGGATATTGTTTTTCGACAGATGGTCTTTTGCTTTTTTTATGGCTTCATCCCTGTGCGAATAATCTCCCGTAAGGGTTGTTTTTAGAGCAGAAAAAGCTTCGAGTTTACCTACGATGATGTCGCTTCCAGGCGTTACATAAATTTCTTCCTTCAAGGGACCACACACCGAAAAAGTAATAGTTCCCGCCTGTGTATCCACACTTTCGTAGATTACAAACGGCTTGCCATTCATGGAAATAGAATTGTTCTTGAAGAACGCAATCATCTTCTGCAACATCGGGTTCAGCCTGGAGTGCATGTCTTTTAGCTTTGTAGTGGTTGTTTGCTTTATGTAGAAAGTAGCAGGCTTTTGCACCACACCATTCACGGTTACATTAAAAGTATTGATTTCTTTCGTGATGACTTGTTTCAAATTGTTCAAACTTCTTTCATACATGTTGTTCATCATCTTGTTCACACCACCGCTGAAAGTAGCATATACCTTGCTCATAAAATCAACACTTCCTTCTGAACGCCATGTTACTTTTGTACCCCCAACGGTATCCTTAAAAGTGATGTTCGATGCATATTCATTGGAATCGCTTGTTGCCTTTTGAGCAATACTATCGTTTTGTTTCACGAAAGTGGTGGTCATTTTCCCCTCACCATTACTGCCTTTCCAAGAATAAAAAGCACCTTGCCCCACCGTGTTGTCGGGATATACAAATTCCATCGAAGCATCGTCTTCCTTCCACGAGCCCCATTCTTCCCAGTTTCTGTAATCGTTGACGTAGTTGAAAACAATTTCCTTCGGAACTTTGATAACCGTCGATTGTTCGATTACAAAATCGCCTTTTTGGGTAGCAACATACACGCTGATACCAATAATGGCGAGCAAAAGGAGGAGGAATATATATTTTAGAATTCTCATGCTTTGTAAGTATTATAGGGCAGGTGTAAAGTTATAAATTAAATTTAAGTAAAGGTTATATTATTTATAATGGTTGTATGATTATTTAAATGAAGTAAAAAGTGCCTACTATGTGATTTTCAGGTGTATTATCCTGCTCCTCATTTCGTATTGTTTTTTTTACATTTGCATACAAATTTATCAACATGACTTCTCAAAAAAAACTCATCGTAATTGCCGTACTTTCCTTTATAGCTTCAGTGAGCTTCTTCTTTATTTTAGATGGAAAAAAGAATCCCAACATCTTCATGAATGTCTTCGAAATTGGGATGATGAGTGTCTTGATTTTCATTTTGCTTGCGATTAATTTTTTTGCATTGCTGTTCTGCATTAAGAAAGTGAAGCAGTATTTTGCTTCGAGAAAGTAATTTTTCTATTAAAGCAGTGCAGTAATTTCTAAATTTTAGAATTCCTATATTTGTTGTACATCAATTATTAATTAAACCATAATGAATTATGAAATTAAACACAATTGCAGGGATTTTCTTGACAGCCAGTGTCCTCGTAGGATGCAATAAAGAAAAAACCGAAACGATAGAGGTGAAAGCCGAAGCTCCATTTGAATATGTTGCCGAAGAATTTGCCGATATCAAGGTATTGCGCTACCAAGTTCCGGGCTGGGAAAACCTGACCTTGAAAGAAAAGGAACTGGTTTATTATTTGACACAAGCTGGAACGGCAGGGCGTGATATCCACTGGGATCAGAACTACAAACATAATTTGAAAATCCGTAAGGCATTGGAAAATATCTACCAAAATTATAACGGTGATAAGGCTTCCGCCGATTGGAAAAACTTTGAAATCTATCTGAAGAGGGTTTGGTTCTCTAATGGAATCCACCACCATTATTCGTCAGACAAAATCAAGCCTGATTTTTCTAAGGAATACTTCAACACGCTTTTGAAGGAAACAAACTCGACTTTGGCTCCAGAAATTGTTGAAATTTTGTTTAATAATGTTGATGCAAAGAAGGTGAATCTCGACGAATCCAAAGGTCTATTGGCGGGTTCGGCAGTCAATTTTTACGGAAGTGGCATTACCGATAAGGAAGTAGAGGATTTTTATAAAACGAAAAGCAGTCCGGATAAAGAAAGGCAGTATTCGTTTGGTTTGAACTCAAAATTAGTTCGAAATGCAAGCGGAAAATTGGAAGAAAAAGTGTGGAAAAGCGGTGGGATGTATGGTGCGGCTATCGACAAGATCATTTATTGGTTAGAAAAAGCAAAAACCGTTGCTGAGAATAAAGAACAAGGCGATGCTTTGGCGCTGTTGATCAGCTATTACAAAACGGGCGACTTGAAAACTTGGGACGATTACAACATCGCTTGGCTAAAAGCTACCAAAGGAAATATCGACTACATCAGCGGTTTTGTTGAGGTGTATAATGATCCTTTGGGCTACAGAGGTTCGTATGAAAGCGTAGTGCAAATCAATGATTTTGATATGTCAAAAAAGATGGCGGTAGTTGCTGAAAATGCACAATGGTTTGAAGATAATTCGCCTTTGATGCCGGCTCATAAAAAGAAAAACGTGGTTGGCGTTTCCTATAAAGTGGTTGTGGTTGCTGGAGAATCCGGCGATTCTTCTCCAAGTACGCCAATCGGGGTGAACCTTCCAAATGCCGATTGGATTCGTGCAGAACACGGTTCAAAATCGGTTTCTTTAGGGAATATCACCGATGCTTACAGTAAATCGGGCGGTACGGAAAAGCTGAAGGAATTTGCCAACGACAAGGACGAAATTGCCCTTGAGGAAAAATACGGTGAATTAGCAGGAAAGTTGCATACGGCTTTGCATGAAGTAGTGGGACATGCTTCGGGACAAATCAATCCGGGTGTAGGAACACCAAAGGAAACCTTGAAAAGCTATGCTTCAACTTTGGAAGAAGGAAGAGCTGATTTGGTTGGATTATTTTATCTGTATAACCCAAAATTGCAGGAATTAGGCTTGGTTGACGATTGGAAAAGCCTAGGAAAGGCGGCTTATGATGGTTATATCCGTAATGGTTTGATGACACAACTGATCCGTTTGGAGCCGGGAGCAAACATCGAAGAAGCGCACATGAGAAACCGCCAATGGGTGAGTGCCTGGGTTTTTGAAAAAGGGAAGAAGGACAACGTGATTGAGAAAATTACTCGTGACGGAAAGACGTATTTCAATATTACTGATTATGAAAAATTGCACGCATTGTTTGGTGAATTGCTGAAAGAAACACAGCGAATCAAATCTGAAGGCGATTTCAAGGCAGGGAAAGCTTTGGTTGAGAACTACGGCGTAAAAGTAGATCAGGCGATTCATAAAGAGGTTCTAGCGCGAAATGAGAAGTTCAAATCGCCTCCTTACAATGGTTTTATCAATCCGGTTTTGGTTCCAAAATTAGACGATGACGGAAAGATTATCGACATCCTGGTAACACAGCCAAAATCGTTTGCTGAACAGATGTTGAGCTACTCGAAGGATTTTGGATTTTTACCATTAGAAAACTAATTTGAGTAAATATTTTATTAGGGACTGGCAAATGCTGGTCCTTTTTTTTGTTAACCCCTTAATGTCCAAATTTCATAACCTCATAAAGTAATTTCATAACATTTAAGATTCTAGTAAGAATTAAATTTGTGAACTTTGAAATAAGAATATAAAAATTGATGTTATGGAAAGGAAAGCTATAAAAAGATTTGTGAGAACTAGTTCTCGTTTTTTTGACATGCACAGGGTTTCTATCTCCCTCACCATGCTTGTTGTTTATGTTATGTTTACTATTCTATTTATCTCTGGTAAATAATATTTCCTGATGCAGGATGTTTTTATTTGCATCAAAAATAACATGTAATATTGAATTTAAATCTTTTATTTTTACATAGTTAAATTACCTATGATGTTAACTATTAAAAAAATAATTGGTTTAGTTTTATTGTTACTGGCTGTCTCGCTCAATGCTCAGCAAAGCAAAGTAGATAGTCTTAATATCGCTTTAAGGAAATATAACGAGCTGCATAAAGGTAAATCCCTTACTTTAGCGGATACTGTAAAGGTTCATCTGCTCAATGACTTGTATTATTATACCGTAAATTATGAGCCAGATAATGCCTTTAAATATGCCACCGAGTCACTTGATATTTCAAAAAAGATAAAGTATACAAAAGGAATAGCTTATTCTTATGCCGATTTGGCAAGGATTCACAGCAGCAGGTCAAACTTCGACTTGGCATTAAAAAGTTTAAGAAGTTCTAATCAAATTTTTAAGGAATTAAAGGACTATCTGCAAGTTGCACACAATGATGCGCAGATTGGAGTTGTGTTTAGTAAGAAAGGAAACTTCCCAGAAGCTGTAAGTAATTTTTTCAAGGCTTTAAAAGGATATGAAAAAATGAAAGATGAACTCTCCGTTGGTTATACTTATATAAATATTGGAATCTCATACAAACAGCGTAAGGACTATAAGAAAGCTTTAGAATATTACACAAAGGGTATTGACATTTTCAAAAAATTGAATACTCTTGATTCTAGGTTTGGAACGGCAAGTACCTACAGCAATATTGGTAACATTTATTTAGAGCAGGGTCATCATGAAAAATCCCTAGAAATTCTCCATAAAGCATTGGATCTTGGGAAGGAATTTGATAATCCTTATCAATTTGCGGAAGCCTACCAATCTATTGGCGAAAATTACCTTAAGCTTGGAAAATATGATACCTCACTTGGATTCTATTCAAAAGCGATTGACTATTGCAATGAAATAGGCGATAAATCGGGTATTGCCAATTCCAATATCAACAGAGGTTATTGCTACTTTAAAAAAGGCGATACCCAAAAAGCAATTTCGAGCATCAATCTAGGATTGGAATCGGCAAAGGAATCTGGACTACTTTTATCGCAAAAAAATGCCTATAAATACCTTTCGGAAATTTATAGTTCGAGTTCCAATTATAAACTAGCATTTGAAAATCAGGTTTTGTTTAAGAAAATAAACGATTCCTTATTTAATGCTGAAAAGGATAAAAAAATTACACAGATGCAAATGCAGTATGATTTTGATAAAATTCAAGATCATGCAGAGCTGGTTCAGAGAGAGAAATTGCATAAACTTAACCAAGAAACCGAAGAGCAACGCAACATGAAAAATATTGTGATGGTTGTGTTGTTTTGCGTTGCGGTTTTAACCCTTGGCATTTTCTTTAACCTTAAAAAGAATCAAAAACAGAAAGCAACGATTGCCGAACAGAAAAAAACAGTTGAAAAGCAAAATGAAGTAATCCAACAATCCTTGACAGAAAAAGAAACATTATTGCGGGAAATTCATCATCGGGTAAAAAACAATCTGCAGATTATCTCAAGTTTGCTCAATATCCAATCCCAACATATTGTAGATGAAAATGTGCTTTCGTCCATTCAAGAAGGGCAGAGTCGTGTGCAGGCGATGAGTTTGATCCATCAAAATCTTTATCAATCGGAGCATTTGAGCAATGTGGATATTGAGAACTATCTTCGGGAACTGGTGGTTTACTTATCGGAAATGTTTGTGGGCGACGACAAATCCATTCAAGTTGATGTAGATGCTTCCAATATCCAATTTGATATCGATACAGCCATTCCTTTGGGATTGATAGTCAATGAATTGGTTTCCAATGCCTACAAATATGCTTTTAATAAAAGGGATTCAGGCAAAATAAAGATTAAGATAAAAGCCCTTTCGGATGTTGAATACGAGTTGGATGTGAACGATGACGGAAATGGTCTACCGGCTGATTTCGATCCTAAAAAAAGTAAATCGTTAGGTTTAAAATTGGTGAGCATTTTGAGCCGTCAATTACGAGGAACAATGAGTTTTAATTCAGATAGAGGCACATCATTTGTAGTTAAGTTTAAAGATTTAAAAGCGCAGTACTCTTCAAATTAACATTTTTTTTTTTAGATGTTAAAAAATAATTACATTAGCAATCTCCCAGATCCTAATCCTGTAATCTATGATTAATATACTACTAGTTGAAGATGAGTTAATCATTGCCGAAGACATGACTAACATATTGGAAAATATGCGTTATAATGTAATAGGTATTGCAATAGATTTTGATGAAGCAATTACCGTTTTGGAAAATGAAAAACCAGATCTAATCTTATTGGATATTAATCTTTCGGGAAAGCGTGACGGTATAGAGCTTGCCCAGGAAATCAATAGACGCTTCTCAATACCATTTATTTTTACTACTTCTTATACTGATGTTAGCACTTTAGAACGCGCCAAATTAGTAAATCCCGTAAATTATCTCGTTAAGCCCTTTAAAAAAGAACAGCTTTATACAGCTATAGAAATAGCAATGTTTAATATTGCGAAGAAATCTGATCCAATTTCGCAGGAAGACGCAAATTATGGCGACACATTAATTATAAAAGATGCCTTATTTATCAAAGACAAATTTAAATATACCAAACTCATCATAAACGACATACTCTGGATAAAGTCCGATGGAAACTACCTCGAAATTTGCACCCACAATAAAAAGGAAATCATCCGTGCTACGATGTCTGGTTTTATGGAGAGATTAAATAGGAATAACTTTTTCAGAACACATAAATCGTATATCGTAAATCTCAATTATTTATCCAAGTTCGAAACACCATACGTTACCATCATCGATACCAAAATACCAATTTCGAAGTCTTTTTCTGATGAATTATTGAAACGGCTTAAAATTATGTAAACCAATTTTTTACGGTCATTTTTGTTTCATCCCTTCCAGTCATAATTTGGTCACAATTTAACACAAGCTTATCACATTTATAATTGAATTTTAGATTATTAAATCTACTTTTAATGAAAATTTGGATGAGCCGGATGAAATAACTGGGGGCGGTAATTTTATCATTAAACGTTTGCTTGTCCAAATTTTTCCCAAATCTAAAACAACCTACTTAATGAAAAAAAATCTAAACAGAAGAGATGGCTTCGTGAGGCTTCTCTTGGGCTTAGCCTGTATTGCTGCTTTTTTCATGCACCTATTCGGAGATGAATTACTTGAAACAGTTATTGGAATTATTGGGTTAATTCTTTTAGCCTCTGCTGTTTTTGAATTTTGTTTTATTTATTATCTATTAGGAATAAAAACAAGGCACAGGCGAAGAAATAATCTTTATTAATTTTAGTTTTTTTATAGTTTTTCTTGATAATAAGGCATTTTTTCTTTTACAGAAAAAGTGCTTTTTTTATTTCTTGTAAACTTTTATCAGTAGAAATTAATTGTTGTATGATATGTTTTCTCAGTGATTCAAAGTCATCATAATCCAAATGCTTAGCCCAATCATCGGATTTGAATAGAAGCCTGATTTGCTTGATTCTTTTAGTAGTTTCAGATGCTGTTCGCAACATGGCTTGAATTTCCGTCTGATTGCCAATATGATTGTAGTTGACGCTATTGGAATCAAAATCGACTTCTATAAAATATAATTTTTGGAGATCATTATCGGTGTGGAATTCATTCCAATTGGCATATCCGGCTCTGGTTCTATCAGACGAAACTTCCTCCAAAGACTGCAAACGCCATTTGCAATTTGCCGCTCTTCCCCAATGATTGGAAACACGGTAAACTCCATCTGAAGTAAAATAATAACTGCTTCCCGATTTGCTGTTATAATTTGGTTTTAAGCCAATAAGTTGCTCCAATTTCACCTCTTTGAAAACACAAAAAGTATGTCGATGGAAATTGGTTTTGTTGTAGATTTTATCGTTCAAAGCAAGCAAGAATTTCCTGCAAAGTTAAAAAGGATATCCGATTGCGAGGTTAAAAATAAGATTTTGTTTCCTCCAAGAACTGTCGCCAAAAGCAATGTCGTCTAAAACCCATCTTTTATCGCCATAAGGCAGTCTTATCGGAAAGCCTAAATCGGTTCTTAATACCAAGAACGATAAATCGAAACGCAAACCTACACCGGTTCCAACTGCTATATCGTTTAGGAATTTACTCGAGAAATTCTTTTTCTCATCTGTATCATTCAGCATCCAGATATTTCCAGCATCAATGAAAACAGCACCTTTCACAATACTGAACAATGTAGTCCTATATTCTGTATTTAGCTCTAATTTTAAATCACCAGATTGATCGGGAAGGAAAGTATTTGTTTCTACTGGTTCAGATGAACCCGGTCCGATGGAACGCGCTCTAAACGCTCTAATACTATTGGTTCCTCCAATAAAAAACTGCTTGATAAAAGGCATTTGTTGCGAATTTCCATAAGCAAAACCAGAACCTACAATAATCCTACTCGCCAATTGTGTTTCTTCTCCCAATCGCATATAATGTCTGAAATCAGCTTCCAAACGAACAAATTGACTGAAAGGAACATCCAAAATTTCTTTTTCTTTTCCCGCTTTTACATCGGCCCCGGTTGCCAAACCAGCTATTGTTCCTGCCAAATCAAGACCGCCTTTAAAATAAAACGTATGCTTCTTTCTTTTGCGCATCGTGTTGGTATAGGTATAAGTGTAGGTCGGACCAAAAATCAATTGCTTGTCGATGACTCTTTGTAGTGCAATGTTTTGATTGGCCAAACTATCGTACAAAGGCGTTACATTTTGCGGACTAACATAGGTTATATCGGTCACATTCAATTGATGTTCCTTTCGGATATTTTCCTTCCATAAATAACCAAACGAACCTTTAAAAGTATTCAACGAATATAATTTGGAACGCTGTTGAAATTCATACCCTAAAGTGGCCTTGGTTTTCGGAACAAATCCGCTGGACGATTTTAGTCGGAACGGTCCAATAAATCGTGGCCAAATCAAACTGGTTTCACCACCAATTCGATAGACATTGAAACCATTATTCTGCCCAGAAACCTGAACTTCCATTCCTCCAAATGCAGAAACGGTCAACAATTCCGCACCTTTAAAAGTGTTCCTGTTACTCCAATTGATGTTCAATTCCGTACCCGTATAGTTGGCAGAATTGGTTTTACCCAACACTTCAACCCTGAACGATTTCTTCGGAAGAGGCGTGAGGTAGTAATAGGCATCCAGATAATTTCCAGTGGTATCGGCTACCTTAAATTGGTTTTTTACAAATTTAAAAGTACCCAGATTCACCAATCGGTTTAACGATAAATTATGGTCGGTTCGGTTGTAAACATCGCCTTTATGGAAGTACAACGTTCGGTCGAAAATTCGTGGATCAAATGTGTCTTCCTTATCAATGATTGTAAAATCCTTATATTCAATTGGATTGTTATCGGCATTAGCTGTACTGTCACGAAGCGAATAATTCGGATAGACCACAATGTCATTGATTTTGTAAATGTCTTTCGCACGCTCCGGAGTTTCCTCTTTTACCTTTACAATCAAATCGACTTGTTGTGTTCCAACGGTACTGTCCACTTGGACTTTTATAAAATCAGGTCCAAAATAAAAGAAACCACGTTCTTTCAAACGCTCGTCGATTCTTTCTCTTTCGGATTTTATAACTTCTAGATCATACGCATTTCCAACTTTCAGCAAGCTTCTACGTTGCGTTCTTCGAATGGCTTTTGCTACATCGGAGGAATCAGTAGGGAAGGTTACCGATTTGATTTTATATTGTTTTCCTGGAGTCACCACATATTCCGCAGTAGCTTTTTTCTTTCTGCGGGTGGAATCGGAGGTAACCTGCGCTTTAAAATAGCCCTTGTTTTCAGAGTAATTTCGAAGCACATCTGCATTGTATTGCAAGTCAACCTGACTAAATAAAACCGGAGCCTGGCCCACTTTATATTTCAACCAATGTCTGAAACCTTTGTCCTTTGTTGTTTCTCCTGCAATATTGTAAAAGTATAATTTCGGACGCAAACCTAAAATAGTAGCATTCGGTTTTGGCCGCAATAAATCTTCCAATTCTTTCTTTAAAGCCTTGCGTTCTTTCTTAGGAATATCTTTTCCTTCCACTTTTACCGAACCGCCTGTGTAAAGCAATTCACCATCTTTTAAATATTTGGTGTTGCTGCACGAACTCGCAAAAAGCAGAATTCCGAACAAATAAAGTAAGTGCTTCTTATTCATCTGATTTATTTTTAGTGGCTTGTGCTTCCTTTTCTTTTCGCTCTCGTTCCTTTTGTTTTTTCTTTTCCTTGTCCAGCTTTTCTTTCGCTCTCAAGTCTTTTTCCTCTTGGGTTCTATGAAACAATTCACGGAATTTATTATAATCCATCGTGATGATGAATCCAACTCCAGTTTCCACAACCTGACCTTGCAAGGCTACTTGGTATTGGTTTTTGCGATAGGCTCGAACCATATACCTGCCGTCTTTCGTCAGTTGATAATCCAAGGCAACATCTCCAGCGATATTCGTGGTTTCTTGATTGGCTTGCTGTGGACCTTCTAATCCAAAACTGCTTCCAACGGTTACTTTCAATCGGTCGTCCAGCAATCTTTTGGAAACACCAACATTCAAATCAGTTCTGTTTTCTCTTTGTCCTGTCGTATAATCATCGGTCGATTCCAAGTCAAAATTCAACTCAACACCCGAAATCAAATCGCCAGCCAAATTGTTCATTTGTTGCGATAGAATCTTGCTCGCACTTTGTCGAACCATCGATTCTGCACCACCGCCACCAGCTTCGCTTGCAAAAGGATTTTCTCCTACAAAACGATTCAAAAGCAATAAGGCAAAAACCTGCTTGTTCAATTCAGAAGGCTCTTGTCTTAATTGTGCGAGCTTTGTCTGTGTTTGATTGATAATGGTAGTCGAAACGTTATTATTACCTTCTGGCAAAACAATGTCGAAAGTAATGTCTGGTTTTAGCAACTCTCCATTCATTTTCAATTCTGTTTCAAAATCAATTCTTTGACGATAAGTGGCATCAGTGGTTTGAGATTGTGCCAATAAATCGATAGGTGCGGCAGCTACTTTATAAACCGCCGTAATGCTCACATCGGCAGAAGTAGGCTCACCTGTCCATAGAATATAGCTTCCTTTCTTGATGTCGAATTTTCGTTTGATGGCACTGAAGGTCATTTCATACGAACCTTCCGTAAACTCATATCGTCCCGTCAAAGATGTTTTTCCAGATGGGTCAATTCCACCATTCAATCGCGCTTCTCCTTTTAGTTTTAAATAATCACCGTTTCCTTTATCGATGATTATGGAAAGCTCGGCATCCTTGTCAATCTCAATATTCACCGAAGCATCAATGCCTTTGAATTGCGTTTTGCTAAGCGAATCATTTACCGAAACATTCGTAATCATTGGTGGATTATCCTGATCGATAAATTCTACAATGCCTTCTCTGTCCACCAAAGACGGGTCAGATTGAAGCAATACTATCGTAAATTTAGTATCTTCATTGATCTTGATATTCCCTTCTACAACAGGTTTGCTGATGTCGCCACGAACTTTTAAACGCGTATCGATAAACAACTCACCATAATATACATCGTTGTCTTTTGCACCGGAGTTGACGGCTTTGAAATTATCCGCTTCAATGTCCATATTGAAACCAAAATCAGTAAAAGTCTTGGTTAAGACACTACCTTTCAAAACCAATGTATTGTCGTTTTCATCAGTAATCGTAAACTCTCTAAAGTTCAATCCGTTTCCGTCAACCGTAATTTTATCGTTGATGGATTTGAATTTGGAATTCAGTTGCGTCACTTTAAATCCAACGTCGTTAAATTGCAAGTCACCGTTCACGTTTGGAGCACTCGCGGTTCCCGTAATCTTAAACTGTCCGTCTAAGAATCCAGTGCTTTCGGCCAAATTGCCCATCGTAAAGCCTTGAATGCTTTTCATATTTAATTTGTCGATATCCAGGTTCAAATCGAAACTGCTGTTGTCCGAACGATAAACTCCGTCAAGATTCACTGCATTATCTTGCCCGGTAATCGCCACTTTTGCATTGAATGCATTCGCCGTTTCATTATCCACCTTGATGTTGATGTTCCCCAAAGTATCTTTTCTGAAACTAAAATCTTGAATATTCAAATCAGAAGTAAAGACCATATTGTTTTTCAAGTCGCGCAACAACACATTTCCGTCCAATTTCCCTGCCACTTGAAGGCTGTCCATCTGAACGATGTTCGTGATGGTTTCGATTTTAAAATCAGTAAAATCAACTGCAATAGGGGAGTTCGGCGTGTTTGATTGCGATTGTACCTTCAACGAGCTTCCTTCATTGCTCAATTCGAAATTATCCGCCAAGATGCCGTCTTTTCCAAACGCCAATTTATTATCGGCAGGCAAGTTCCAGTCTTGATAATTCAGCATCAACTCTGGATTGAGAACGACTTCGGTATTGTTTCCTTTTGCTTCCAATTTCCCTGAAATCGCATATTGGTCTTTGTCGGCAACGTCTCTCAAAAGCAAGTCATACGCCACTACATTATCATTCACACCACCCGAAATTCGAGTATAAGGCAATCTCAATTTTCCACTCTGAATATCATCTACCACTACATTATACACCAACGAATCATTTTCGGTATTCACATCAATAACGGCATTAGTGATGGTGTTGGTGCCGTAAACAACTTTCGGAATTCTACCATTTAAAATGATAGTATCGTTCACAGAATTATATCTTCCAGAGATATTGATAGGCTCCAAACTTTTCAATTCAGGAACCAATTTCATCAAAATTGGGTCGCTTTTTACGTCAAGCGTAAAGGCAACTTGCTGTGCTTCGGTGGTTTGTTTTTTGGCAGAAGGATTGGTGTCGTAGTATTTTGCAATCGAATTTTGCAAAGCCGTTGCAATCTGCGAAAGCTTGTATTTTCCATTTACATCTGCTTTTACAAATTGAGACTGCACCACTATGGAGTTTCTTTCAGCCGTTGAAGTTGCAACAATACTGATAGTATCCAAAATAAACTGTTCTTTCGCATTCGCAATATTGATGTTGGTCGCATTGATCGTTCCGTTCAAATAATCCACATCTGCGGTTTCAATGTCGGCATCAATGTTTCCTTTCAACTTCATCGGTCCGGCGTGGAGATTTAGTTTATCCAAATCGGCAATGTCCACGTTCAGTTTGACTTTCGCCTTCGGATATTTACCGCCAAATCCACCTTCTGCATCCAAATCAAACGTCAAATTAGGGTCGTTCATATCGGCTACAGCCTTGAAATTTCCGCCTTTGATGTTTCCTTTTAGGTCTAAATTTTTATACGTATAGCCATTGAATCCTGCTTTAATCAACTTCGCATCCACAACCGCATTCGCCGTTTTCGGATTCAATCCCGTTCCTTTCACCTTCGCATTCAAGCTGACTCTTCCGATGGAATCATTACGCAACAACCTTCCCAAATCGAAATTATCAAGCGAAGCCACCGCATCATAACGTTCGGCATTTTTTCTTCGGCTGTCAAACAAAGCCTTCACTTTCGCATTCCCGGAACTTGTCGCCAAATTCATATCGGTCCTAAAATTATCAAGCGTTCCTTTAAACGTTCCCTTAGCTCTAAAGCTTGCTGGAAGTTGTATGTTATTTGGAATCGTGCCTTTCGGAACAAAGTCGTTCAGGTCTTTGGCAGACGATTCAAAGTTCTTCAAATTGATGTCCAAGTACGCCGTTTTCGCATCAGGCAAACCAGTAATTCTTCCGCTCGCGCTGACTTTTGTTCTTCCAATACCATAAATTTCAAGTTGTGGAATATTGATGTCGCTGACCTTCCCCGAAACCTCACTGTTGATGTGCAAAATGGCGTTCGGATTGCTCTTGAATGGATTGGTGTCGGCCAAGGTTGGCACAAAAAGCAATACATCTTTAAACCCAATCTTACTGCCATCAATGGAAGCTTTCACTTCCAAATCGCCAATGTTTTCGCTGATGGAATCAAGAGAGGCATAGCCAATGATGATCTCGTCCTTGATTTCCGTTTGAGGTGTTTTCAGGTATAGTTTTTTAAGCGAAGCCCCTTTTTCGCCATAAAAGAAATCGGTTTGAAGGTTCTGAATGTCCACACCGCTTTTGTCTTTCACCTTGAAATTATTGATGCTTCCAGAAATGGTCGTAGTAGAGTAGGCAAGGTCTTCGGCTTCAAGGTTGAAATCCTTGATGTCAAGGTGTTTGTAGTCGATTCCTTTTTTAAGCGGAGCCGAATTGGCATCATCAAAGTAAACCGCAATCTGTTTCAGGTCGGCTTTGTTGAGTTTTACTTTCCAGTTGTTGTCTTGCTTGGCAATCTGAACCGTGTCGACTTCGGTTGCTACCGGTTTGTTGGCCAATTTTCCAAACACTACTGAACTCTTGATGTTGCTGATAGCAAGGCTTTGGATATCGATGTCCTGTTTTTCAATATCAATCGCGTTGAATTTTACCAGCAGTTTGTCAAGCGTGTTTTGTGTCACCATTTTCGTGGTTTCGTTCTCATAGCCCAGGTTGATGCGGGACAAATTAATTTCGCCCAACTTTAATTTCAACGTCGGATTTTTCGATTGTTCCTCTACAACTTCCTCAGTTTGCTGGGCTAATTCTTCCACAATTCCTTGCTTCAATTGCACGGCCAAACCATCCAAGGTGATTTTCGGAATTTCGAAATTCATCTCATTCAAATCAAACACTTCTATTTTTGTGTCAAAATGATTCAGGTTGAGACTGATGTCGTTTTTAGTGATCGCATCGTCATATTTAACGCGGATTTTATCGAGTTTCACTTTCCCTATGGAAAACTCCATTGGAGCCGAATCCTCTTTTTTTTCTTCCTTCGAGGCAAAGGCATTGACGATATAATCAAAGTTGAATTCCGATTTATTGTTGCGCGAAACATTCGCCACAATGTCTTCCAAAACAATCGAGTTGATTTCCACCGTATTGCTCAAAAGCTTGAACATGCTTATGTCAACCGCCAATTTCTTTCCGTATAAAAGCGTGTCTTTTTGTTGGTCTTCCAGATAAACGCCCTCCAAAACCACCTTCTTCGGAAACGAAATTGAAAGATTGTCCACCACCACTTTGGTCTTGATTTTGTCTTCCAGATAACTGACCGCTTCGTCCTTAATCAGGTTCTGAACCGCAGGAATCTGAATCGCAATAAGGAGGATCAGGAGTAATATAACAATTATTCCCAACGTCCAAGCCAGTATTCGCAACCCTTTTCTGATGTACTTTTTCAAATGCAGTAATGTTTTGGATTTCAATTTAAGCCGAATAAAAACATTCTATTCTGACTAAATTTTACTACAAAGATGATGATTTTGCCCGGAAGTGTGTTTATAGTTTAGGGCAGAAAGGTTGTAATATTTAAGGAGAATGCTTTAGGGCTAAATGGCGAAAGATTTGGTTTTCAGGAGTAATTTAAATACTGAAATGCGCATCTGATAGCTAGAGATTATGTATTTCGGCACCGAAACGGGCATAGTGGAGCTACTATCAACACGTTTCGGCGCCGAAACGGGCATCCTATAGCTATATACAAGGCATTTCGGCGCCGAAATGGACATAGTGGAGCTACTATATATGCATTTCGGCACCGAAATGGACATAGTAGAGCTACTACCCAAGCGTTTCGGCGCCGAAATGGATACCCTATAGCTATATACAAGGCATTTCGGCACCGAAATGGACATAGTAGAGCTACTACCCAAGCGTTTCGGCGCCGAAATAGACATTATTATTCTTGAAAAGCTTTATTGTGAAAAGTACTGGACTTGAAGTTTTAGTGCTTGAATGAATTTAAAACAGGATGAGAAGAATTATTAGACAGGGATAGTTTTAAAGATAAGAAACTTTCCAATTGAATATTTTTCCTAAGAAAAAAACTCAGCCATTGTGTGAAAAAGCTGTTAGGAAACTATTATTGTTTAGTTTTATTCTTTTCCATATACTCAGCTAATTCTTTTCCTTCATAAGTATAATCTTCGTACTCGAAATATACTTCGTTTGACATAGTTCGTAATAGTCGTATTTCAGGTTCCATATCAACTTTATTTAAATAAATATCAATAAAATACTGAGCTCGACTTTCAATATATTTTGGTTTAGAATTCTGAATAATTCTACAAAACGATTCTATGTCATTTCGTTTCTCAAATTCAACTTTGTAATCCTTGTAAAAATCAAATATTGAATCATTTAATTTCCATGTTCCCAGATCGGTTTCTATCTTTCTGATTTTTGATGAAATAATTAATGCTCTTTTAGAATAATCGAAAGAGTTTTCTTTTCCATAAAACATATCATAAAAGGCCCAAGCACCTAGTAAATTAATGACTATTACTCCAAGTATTATTGTTTTTTTAATGCTAAAGTTCATCTTTGTAGGTCTGTAATATGTTTGCTAACGTTTCGCCGGTAAGCGAAGTCGCTGATCAATGCGACCTGAGTTCTCTCTAACAAGATAATATTTCTTCGTGAAAACAGAACATGAATCTTGCAGATTCTCAGCGATTTCACTTACCGGCTGTTGGTGGCAGTTTTAACTTCCTTCGATTTTCCATATTCCAGCGACATGAGTTTTATTTTTATCGCCTACGGGAGATATTGCTAAACAAGTTGTTTTAACAGTTATGCTGGTTCCAAAAGTATTTTTTGGATGCCTTATATTGTAGTTTTTTTGAAAAGGTAATAAACCCCAATCTTGGTTTGCATTATTAAAAACCTTGACTTTCGATTCGCCAATTTCAAAACTAAACCAATCTTTGTATATCCCATCGGGTTTCCACTCTTCATAATTTGGTGCGTTCGGATTTAATTTAGTAGAAGTCTTTACTGTGTTTGTTTTTCCATTACTTACAACCAGTGTCTTTTGGCCAACAAAGTAAGCCCTAAATTCTTCATAAGTTCCACACATCAGGAAAAAGCAATCTTTTTTTTCCCAAGAATTGCAATATGCAAGACGTACAACATCGTCAAAAACTCTTTGATGCTCTTTCCCATTTTCTTTTGCGGTACCGCTTTTAGCGAGTTTGAATTCATAAAACTCAAGTAAGTCTTTATCACTTTTCTTTGCTGCCTTTGTTAAAGAATTATTATAGATTACTAAGTCAATCTTTTTACTTTTAAAACTTGGGTGCAATTTCTCTAGGACAACTCTATGTATTGCTATCCCGTTTCCCGTAATTGAGTCAGCGATTGGATATCTTAGACTGGCTTCGTGGATGAATTGTCTTCGCCCTATCTTGGACTGATATCCTAACAAATTGAATCTACTATTGAAGCAAATTTTTCTTCAATTACCTTATTGTGCCTCATTTAATTTTGCATCAATTTTGTGAATATCTCCGTCGAATTGTTTTTGTTCAATACTATTGATATCACTAAGTATAACACGCATCCACGGATTGTCCATATTTGCGTCTACAAGTTCGTGATAACCATTATTGCCTACGTATTGATAAATTGCATAATCTAATACCTGTCTAGGGTCTTTATTTCCCGCGTACAAAAACACGGCTATTCTTCCTTTACCATGTTTTGTTTTGTAGTCCGATTCGTTAATTGTTAATCCTGGGAATTCTATTGCCATATAATTGCTTTATGATTAGATATCGTTTTAAAAAATTGCCACGAATTTGTTTATATGTATGACTTTATCAAACATATCCCAAAATAAGGCGTATAAGTATGATAAAGTAGATTTTATTCCCCACTAAAGTAATAATTTATTTCCTACAATAGTAAATCTCTAAAGGAATTTCAAAATTCCCTCCGACAACTTCAAAAAATCCAAATACAAAACACAAAAAAAAACTGCAAGCCATAAGCCTGCAGTTTCCAGTTAACCAACCTCTAATGCCGAAGTAATTTCATTCCTGAGCAAACCACTACCGCCACCATAATGCTGGATGATGACAATATCAGGTTTCAGGTTCCGGAAAGCGGTTATCAAGAGATGCTCACTTTCCTCTTCAATCCCGCAACCCAGCAGTACAAGAGTAAAATCATATTTGGAAAACATTTCCAAAGCCTCTTCATCGGTTGATGCACCAATACCCAACCATTCCTCATTTACATTCAGCAACCGAACAACCGTTTCCAGGATTTCGGCATGCCTCCCGATGTAGAGTATCTTTATCATTATTTATTGTTTTACAAACTGCAATTCGATATTCAATTTCACTTCTTCACCAACCAGCACACCACCTGCTTCAAGGGCCGAGTTCCAATTCAATCCCCAATCTTTACGGTTGATTTTTCCTGTGATGGACATACCGGCTTTCAAATTTCCCCAAGGGTCTTTTGCCAATCCACCAAATTCTACATCCAATTTTACTGGCTTTGTAACGCCGTTAAGCGTCAAATCGCCTTTCAATTCGTATTCTTCTTCATTTAATTTCTTGAAAGACGAAGCACTGAACGTTAGTTTTGGATGTTTCTCTGCATCAAAAAAATCAGGGCTCAATAAATGCTTGTCACGGTCGGCATTTCCTGTTGTGATTGAATCTACATCGCCTGTAAATTCAATTTTTGCATTCTCGAAGTTATCGTCTTCGGTTTCAATCGTAGCATCAAATTTTTGAAAGCTACCTGAAACATTTGTAAACATCATGTGTTTTACTTTAAAACCAATTTCTGAGTGTGTTGGGTCGATTGACCATTTTGTTGTTGACATAATTTCTGATTTTTATTATTTATTACTATTATTTATTTTTATTAAGTTATTCGTTATAACTCTTGCCTTTTGGCTATTTACTTTTGCCTAATCTTACATCATCATCGGCACTTCCATCAAAAGAATTTGTGCATCTTGTGAATTTGCTTTGATAGTAATTGAAGAAGTATCCCAGATTCCAAGTCCGTCGCGCTGATTCAATTCAATGTTTCCAATTGTAAAATCTCCTTTAAGGACAAAGGCATAGATTCCGTTTCCAGCTTTCTTAAGATTATAAGTGGTGTTGAAATCCTTATCGAAATCACCCAAGTGAAACCACGCATCTTGATGGATCCAAACCCCTTCATCGTCTGCATTTGGGGAAATAATCTGCTGTAATTTGTTATGACGGTCGGCTTCGTTCAAGGTAATTTGGTCGTAACGAGGCGAAACATTCTTCTTGTTCGGATAGACCCAAATCTGCAGGAACTTGGTCAAATTTTCGGAGCTGTTGTTGTATTCGCTGTGGAAAATTCCAGTACCGGCACTCATCACTTGAATGTCACCTTTCTTGATAACCGCTTTATTTCCCATGCTGTCTTCGTGTCGCAAATCGCCTTCAAGCGGAATCGAAATGATTTCCATATTGTCGTGCGGATGTTTTCCGAAGCCCATTCCGGCATCCACGCGGTCGTCGTTCAAAACTCTTAATACACCAAAGTGCATACGTTCTGGATTATGGTAATTGGCGAAACTAAAAGTGTGGTGCGAATCCAACCAACCGTGATTGGCGTGGCCTCTGGTATTGGCTTTGTGCAAAACCGTGCTTTCTAAAACCTTTGAATCGGTATTGGGAATATGATTGAAACCAACTGGCTCTAATTCTTTAATCTCGTCGATGTCGTTTTTCATCACATCGCCAATTGTTGCTGATGTCACGAACATTCCGGTTCCCATCAGTCCTTTTTTTATAAAATCTTTTCTGTCCATAATGAGTTATTTTTTATTGTGATTATTATGGTACAAAGTTGCGTTAGAAAAAAGAGGTGGGCATTGAACTAGGACAAGAAATGAAAAATTCCAAAAAACAATTTCCAAATTCCAAATAAGCTACAAAAAACAATTTCCAAATTTTTGAAACCTTAAATCCATCCAATATAATTCTGCAAACAAAGGTTTGAAAAATTGATTTTTAAAGTATTGGAATTTATTTGGAATTTGGAAATTGTTTTTTGGAATTTACCCCTTTGCCATTTTCGCTCGAACCTTACTCAGGAACTCTGCGGAAATCCCCAAATAGGACGCGATATAATGTTGTGCGACACGTTGTGGAATGGTGGGATAAAGCTCTAAAAATTCCACATATTTTTCCATTGCGGTTTTAGAGATGGTATTGAAAAGGCGGTGTTGGGTAACCGAAAGATTACGTTGCATTAGGATTCTAAAAGCCCTTTCAAAACGGGGTGCTTTTTCAAAAAGTGTTTCCTTGGTTTCAGGACTGAACATAAAAAACTCACAATCTTCCAGTGTTTCAATAAAAACCTGGCTTGGTTTATCTTCATATATACTAAAGGAAATATCGCTGACCCAGGCATTCTCGATTCCGAATTGCAGGATGACTTCAAAACCATTGGCATCAATAAAGTACTTTCGGATGCATCCCTTGATGACAAATGCTTCGAAATTGCACATTTCGCCTTCGTGGAGCATAATGGTTTTCTTCGGGACTTTTTTGTATTCCAATAAAGAATTAAAAAGGTTAAGTTCTTCTTCGGAAAAAGAAACATATCGGCTGATGCTGTTGTTTATTTGTGTGTACAAGGTTTCGGGATTTAAACCCTAAAGTTATTCAATTTATTGAAGTAGGACAACTTAATTGGAGACAACTTATTAGTATCTTTGTAGCCTAAATTTCTCGCACATAAATGATTTACGAAAAACACCAAGATAATCCGTTTCAGGTTCATATTTCTTTCCATAAAGTAATTGAAGCGTTGGAGGAAATTGCCTTGTCGGATGTAGATTACAGGTCGAATTATGCAAAAGGATTGCTCAATGAAGTGAACAAATTTCCTGAATTGAGAGAAGGAATTTCAGACATAAAGCAACTGGAGGAACATAAGGTATTGATTCGTTATTTGATGTCGGATTTGTTTCCAACAGCATTGACCAAAAATGAAATTAAAGCGGTTGCCATTCCATTCCACAATATATTATTCAATTTTACCGAACGTTTTCAGGGTATTCTCAACAATGCCGGGCCTGATTTCGATATGACCATTCGCGACTTCGACGACCACGAGTTTTATGTGATGGGTTGTTGTCTGATTCTGATGCAATATTATAAGTATCCTTTGGATTTAGGAAAGCCTTTTTTCTATGATATTCCCGATGCAGAAGGTATCTTGAAGCATTACAGAATTTTATACAATGCCGATTTTATGGAAATACTTCCAACCGAAAAGGCAATTGCAATTACGCCGGATGACATCGATATGCTAATCGATAATTACGATAATCTGGAACTCTGGATGGAGAAATTCCCTAAAGACAGCTGGGTTCTGAAAGGTTTCGGAATCATGTCGATGTACGATGCCACGACTGAAAGTGCCGTTTCCAATTTGAAGACGAATCTTATCGGAAAAAGGGATGAAGATTTTTCAATCGAGCAGAACTTTGAAACCATCTTCAGGTCGATTTATAAGATATCTGATTTAAAGATTGGTTATACGGCCATCAATTACGAAGAAAATAAGTTTGTTACAGCTCCTTTTGATAAAAATGTACAGAGTTTTATATTGAGTGAGGCGATGGAAAATGATTGCAAGGAACTCATCTGCGACAAATCATTCGACGGACTAATCAAGAAGAATAATTACATGAGTATTTCGGATGTTGAAAAGTTTGCAACCGAAAATCCCGAAAACAAATTGGCTCTTCAATTTATGAAAATGGGCATAAGGAGTGTAATTTTTGCACCGATGGTCAAGGATGATAAGATTCTCGGAATTATTGAGCTTGTTTCTTCCCAAAAAGGAAAACTCAACAGCATCAATGCCCATAAAATGGATATTGTGATGCCGTATATCGTAGATACGATGGAACGCTTTTACTTCGAAACCGAAAATGAAATCGAGGCCATTATCCAGAAAGAATATACCGCCATCCATCCAAGTGTGTATTGGAAATTCCGTGAAGAGGCGATGCTTCATATCGGCAATAAGAACACAAGGGATTTGCCTTTCAAGGAAATTGTTTTCAAGAATATCACGCCTTTGTACGGTCAGATTGACATTAAAGGTTCCTCGACAGCAAGGAATCTGGCGATTGAAAAAGATTTGGCCTTGCAGATTGATATGCTGATTGAACTTTTCAAATTCATCAGTGAAAACCTCCAATTGCCGGTTATCTATCAGAATATTTTTGAACTGGAAAAATACCAAACCCAGCTGAAAGAAAGCTTGAAAGCCGATACGGAATCAATTGTGCAGACGTATATTTTGAACGAAATTCATCCTATTTTACAACATTTCAATTCATCGAATGTTCAAGTAAAACAGAGGATTACGGCTTATTTTGAAGCCTTGGACCCAAACATCCAGATGGTGTACAATGCCCGAAAGGATTTCGATAGTACGCTTTCGCTCATCAATAAAAAAATGGCTTCGGTTTTGGATAAAAAACAGGAGCAGGCCCAAGAATTTTATCCGCATTATTACGAGCGTTTCAAGACCGATGGAGTGGAGCATAACTTGTATATTGGAGCGTCAATTTCGCCAAAGCACCCTTATAATCCGTTGTATTTAAGTAACCTGAGATTGTGGCAATTGCAGGCCATCTGCGAGATGGAAAACGAATATTTCCATTTAAGAAAAACCTTGCCTTATGATTTGGATGTTACGTCGCTGATTCTGGTTTTCAGCACGCCGATTTCCATCCGTTTCCGTATGGATGAAAAGCGTTTTGATGTGGATGGAACCTACAATGCACGATACGAAGTCGTAAAGAAAAGAATCGATAAATCGAACATCAAAGGAACCAAAGAACGTATTACCCAAAAAGGTAAAATCACGATTGTGTATTCGCAACATCAGGAGGAAATGGAGTACCGAAAGTACATCCAGCTACTGCAATTCAAGAATATTCTAGGTACTGAAATCGAAAATTTTGATGTAGAGGATTTACAGGGAGTTACCGGTTTGAAGGCACTTCGCGTGGCGGTTGTTTATAACGAAGCTTTGACAGAAGAATATACGTATCAGGAATTGTTGAAGGATTTTAAATAAGCTAAAGTAAAATGGTTTCAGAAAAATTGCGGATAAAACTGGAAAGTTACCATTTTTTGGTAACTTAGCTAAAAAAATAAATATGGGACGTAATACATCTATATCGCTAGGAAATCATTTTGAGAATTTTATTGAAAGTACTGTCAATAATGGGAGATTTAATAACGCAAGTGAGGTTGTACGTGCCGGACTTAGGCTTCTTGAAGATGAAGAAAATAGAATAATTTCTTTGCGAAAAGCTATCCAAGAAGGAATTGATAGCGGAATTGTTGAAAATTTTGAACCTAAAAAGTTTTTGCAAGACCTAAAAGCGAGAACTAAGTAAAATGGCAAAATATCATTTTACTAGAAGAGCAGTTAATGATTTAATAGAAATCTGGGATTATACAGTTGAAGAGTGGTCAGAAAATCAAGCCGAAAAATACTATAATCTTATAATTGCTTCGTGCATGGACTTAGCCGATAACCCTAAACTCGGTAAATCTTATGGAATCGTAACTTTAAATGTTCTCGGTTACAGATGTGGGGAACACATCATTTTCTATCGTGAGATTTCAAGAAACGAAATTGAAATCGCCAGAATTTTACATTCAATGATGGATTTAAAAAGTAAAATATAGAAGCATCAGATAAATTACAACCTCTTAAAAGCAATCACAAAAGTCGCCACCGAAATAATAATCCCAATCATAAAAACCGTATAAGTAATTCGAAGCAACTTGTATTTTCGGTTTAAAACCAATCCTAAAAAGTATAAATCCTTTATCATTGAATCGTACAGATATTCCCTGTCTTTCATCATTTCCTTCATGGCCCAAGTATATTCATCGAGTGGCATCTTATAAAAATTCCCAAAGAACAAAAGGTTGATTTTTTTGGCTTCAATATCCTTTCGGGTAAAGGAGCCGTTGGTCACTTTTGGTCGTGTTGAAAGTATCGCAAAAATGATGGAAATTACACTGAACATCAGCATCACAAACGTTGGTAAAACCAAATGAGCATTACTCGGACTGTCCAATTTCGGAATTAAAGTTGATAGGGCAATCGAAATGATAATGGCGTTTACCGAAAGCAAAATATTCGCCTTGCTGTCGGCAATTTGGCTCAATTGCGTATGATTGTTGAGGGTAACACGGAACATCGTTTCAATGCCACGTTCGGGAGTGTCCATCTTGTCGAGCTTTTTCTGGCTCAGCAATTCCTTGGTTTTTTTCTTTTCTTTCTTCCCTTTTTCAAGTGAAGTGATAAGGTTGTGAAGCATCGAGATGTTCTCGTCTTTTATAGGTTGCCAATGCTGCTTTGCATATTCGGTGTAAAATCGGTGGAAAGTGTTGAAGAATTTCAAGTTTTCATGAGCCCATTCCAATTCCGAGAAATCCATTTTTTTGGTATGCTTGAATTCTTCCCGAAGCAAATCACACACTTCAAAATAATTACGGCTTCCAAAATGTGAATTGTCGGCATCACGAAGAATTTTCTCGAGCTTTTCAACAGGTTCAAGGTTGAGTTGGGTTGCCTTGATGAGTTTCGCTATTTGAGCCGTCTTTTGAGCATCGTAATTATTGTTGTTTAAAAAATCGGTTACAATTTTAATTCCATTATCCTCGTGGTTTTCATATCCATGAATATATCCAGCATCGTGGAACCAAGCGGAAACAAACAATAGTTCAGCTTCATCGTCTTTAATTTCTTCCGCCTCAATCAACGTTTTTACGCTGTTTACGACCCTCAAAGTATGGTTAAAATTATGATAGATATAATCAGAAGATAAATTATCTTTGAACAACTGGAATATGTAATTCTCGGCTTTTTGAACAATAGTCATAATCAAAATTTTATACAGCCAAAATATGAAATTATTTTCTCTAAATGGTAGATTTCAATATAATATTAGCGTCGTACTTGTAAACGTATTTGCACTCTTTCTATTGTATTCCTGTGCTGTAAAAAAGCCAAAATACGGAAAAGAAGCCCGAACAGTTTCAAAGGATTCAGTAACAGCGACTACCGTAAAGCATACCTTCTTTTTAATAGGCGATGCCGGAAATGCCGATGAGGAAGATGCCAAGAATACGTTGGCTTCTTTGAAAAAAAGATTGAACAGAGCTGGACAAAACAGTACCCTTCTTTTTCTGGGAGATAATATTTATCCGTACGGGATGCCTGATGTCAAAGATGAAAATCGAAAATTGGCCGAAGAAAAGATGGACAACCAATTGGCTTTAGCCAATAATTTCAAAGGAAAAACCATTGTTATTCCAGGCAATCACGATTGGTACAACGACGGTGTTGTGGGTTTGAAACGCCAAGAAAATTATGTAAACGAAAAGCTGAAACAGAAAAAATCGTTCCTTCCGAAGGACGGCTGTGCGATTGATGATATTTCCATCAATGATAATTTGGCGTTGGTCATCATTGATTCGCAATGGTATTTGGAGGACTGGGACAATAATCCGACGATAAACGACAATTGTACCATCAAGACAAGAGAGGATTTTTTTACAGAACTGGAAGATGTTTTGAATAAGAATCAGAAAAAAACAACGGTTATCGCCATCCACCATCCGTTGATGAGCAACGGAACACACGGTGGACAATTTTCGTTGGAGAAACAGCTTTTTCCGTTGGAATCCAAAATTCCGTTGCCGGTAATTGGGTCGTTGATTAATCTGCTTCGAAAAACAACCGGAGTTAGTCCACAAGACATTCAAAACAAACAATATACGAAGCTTATAAAACGCATCAAGGCGTTGATTCAGGATAAGGACAATGTCGTTATTGTTTCCGGCCACGACCATAATTTACAATACATTGAGAAAGATAATGTGAAGCAAATCATCAGTGGGGCAGGTTCGAAAGCCGAAGCTTCGAGAGCCATCAACCCAAAGGATTTTTCGTTTGGCGGAAATGGTTATTCGGTTTTGGAAGTGACGGATAAAGGTGTCGCCAATGTTTCCTTCTACGGAATGGTAGACAAAAAAGAAAAGCTTCTTTTCAGGCATCAATTGATTGCCGATAAGATTGAAATTCCGAAGAAAAAATACAACAATTCGTTTTCAAAATTTACACGCTCTTCTGTTTACGATTCCACAATGACGTCCAAAAGTGGGTTTCATAATTTCCTTTTCGGGAAGCACTACCGCGAATATTACAGCAAGCCGGTAAGGGTCAGAAACGTAAACCTTGATACGCTTTACGGAGGATTGAAACCTTTGAAAGAAGGTGGCGGACATCAATCAAGATCCTTGCGTTTGGAAGACAAGGATGGAAAACAATATGTAATGAGGGCCTTGAAAAAGAGTGCAACTCGTTTCTTGCAATCGGTTGCTTTCAAGGACCAATATGTGGAAAAGGAATTCCGTGACACGTATGCCGAAGATTTTCTGTTGGATTTTTATACTTCTTCACATCCCTACACACCATTTGTTGTTGGAGATTTGGCGGATGAAGTTGGCGTAAACCATTCCAATCCGAAACTGTTTTATGTTCCGAAGCAAACCGCATTGGCTGATTTCAATGAGAATTTTGGTGATGAATTGTACATGATTGAAGAGCGTCCGGCAGAAGGTTTTGAGAAGTTGGAAAGTTTCGGGAAACCAGATGCAATCGTAAGTACTGATGATGTTTTAAAAAATCTAATGAAGGACGAAAAATATGCTGTTGATGAAAAAGCCTACATCAGAGCACGTTTGTTCGATATGCTTATTGGCGATTGGGACCGTCATTACGACCAATGGCGTTGGGGCGAATACAAGATTGATGGAAAAGTACTTTACCGACCAATTCCACGCGACCGCGACCAAGCTTTCCCAAAATACGGTGGGGCTTTATTATCGCTTCTGATGAAAATGCCGGCTTTGCGTCACATGCAGAGTTTCCGTGGGGAAATCAGGAATGTAAAATGGTTCAATATGGAAGCCTATCCATTGGATTTGCGTTTCCTTAAAACTTCGGATGAAAATGTTTGGAAAGAGGAAGCCAAGCAAATACAAACGCAATTGAGTGACTCAGATATCGACAAGGCATTCAAAAATCTGCCGAAAGAAGTTCAGGACAATACCATCGAGCGAATCAAGGGCTATTTGAAAGAACGTAAAAATGACCTTGGCGAAACGGCAAGTGATTATTACAAGGTTCTGCAAAGGACTGTTTTGATTGTCGGAACTGATAAAAAAGACAAATTCGTAATCAACAGACTTCCTGATTCCAAGACCGAAGTAAAGGTTTTCAGGATAAAAAAGGATGGAGAAGAATTGCAATATACCCGTATTTACAACAAAAAAGAAACCAAGGAAATTTGGTTGTATGGTTTGGATGACGATGATGTTTTTGAAGTGAAAGGAAACGAAAATGGCAACATCACCTTGCGAATTCTTGGCGGTTTGAACCACGATACTTATTTGGTTGAAAACGGAAAGAAAGTTGAAGTATACGATTATAAGTCAAAAGAAAACACATTTGATATTGATAGGGCTACCCGTAAAAACCTCCACGACAGCTACGAACTCAACTGGTACGATTACAAGAAACCGAAATACAATATTATTGCTGGTTTTCCAAATGCAGGTTTCAATCCCGATGATGGCGTGAAATTGGGCGTTTCGATTACTTATACGGTGAATGCGTTCAAGCGAAATCCATTTTCGCAGAGACACAACATCAGGGCGAATTATTATTTTGCGACAAGCGGATATGAGTTGATTTATAAGGGAATATTTCCTAATATCGTCAACAATTGGTTTGTAGAAATGGATGCAAGCATCACAAGTCCGAATTTCAGTTCTAACTTTTTTGGATATGGAAATGAAACGGCAAATGAAGATAATGACAAGGGAATGGACTTCAATCGGGTGAAAATCCAAACGATTAAAGCTTCGCCGTCTATCAATTGGAAAGGGGATTTTGGTGCTTATTTTTCGGCGAAAGCTATTTTTGAATCCATGGAAGTGGATAGAACGGGGGATAGATTTATTACCACACCAGGATTAGTAAACCCCGAAGTTTTTACCACTCAGAATTTTGCTGGAGCAGAAATCCGCTACGGTTATGAGAATTATGACAATCCGTCGAATCCAACCTTGGGGATGAAATTTTATATCGAAGGTGGATACCGCGTCAACCTTGAAGATTCAAACAGACAGGTTCCTCACGCAGAAATGGCATTGGGTTTCAGCCATAAGATTACAAAAGGAGGGAAGCTTGTCATAGGGACTTTGGCCAAGACCAGAATGCTTTTCAGCAACGATTACGAGTTTTATCAGATGGCAACCATTGGAGGCGATTTTGATTTGAGGGCGTTCCGTTTCCAGCGTTTTTCAGGAAAACAATCGTTCTTTCAAACATCGGATATCCGATATGAGATGGGAAAATTCAAAAACGGCATCGTACCGATAAAATACGGTTTCCTAGCCGGATTTGATTACGGAAGGGTTTGGCTTCAGGACGATTTTTCAACCAAATGGCACAATTCGTATGGCGCTGGACTTTGGCTGAATGGCGTAAATGTCATCACTGGAAAAATAGCACTTTTCCATTCGGAAGATGGCGTTAGGATTTCGGCTGGGATAGGATTTGGGTTCTAGAACTGTTATATTTTTTTGCCACAGATTCACAGATTATATTCAAATTTAATCTGTGAATCTGTGGCTTATTTTTTTGTCAAAACCAACTGATACAATTTTCCGCCCGTTTTTTTATCTTTTTCATCGGTGATGTAAAGCTTTTCATTGCCTACAAAACAGATACCTTCCTTTTGAGTGAAGCTTTTTAAGTCAATCTGTTCTACTTTTCCTGAAAGGAAATTGTTGGAAGTGAAATCGGTGAAAATCCAAACCTTGTCGGAACTCAATAACGCCACTTTTTTTCCGTCTGGACTGATATCGGCACTCGTCACTGCACAATGATTGAAGTTATCGCAGGTTTTAAACGATGAAATTAATTTGGCCGGATGGTTTCCGGATTTGTTCGGAATTTGATAGAGCAGGGTAGTACCATCAAAATTTGAACTTCTGTTTTTGGTGAACAGATAGAAATTGTCTTCAAACAAGAAAAAAGATTCCACATCATAAAAACGTTCCGATTTTTTAGGAGGAAACAAGGTTTGTTCTGGAAAAAAGAAGAATATTTTTTCGGCAACCGAAGCTTGTTGTTTGGTCAAATCTTCGGCATTTATTTTATAAATCGCTAAATCTTTACGTTCATTATCATTGTTTCCAAAATCACCAATGTAGAGATTTCCATCTTTATCGGAAGTCAGATCTTCCCAATCGTTGTTTTGGGCATTTGTAATTTCAACAGTATTTATTAATTCGCCTTTTACATTCAATGCAAAAAGTTGAGGCTCGTTGCCACTGTCTTCCAAGGTCCAAATCAAATCAGATTTTTCGGTTACTTCAACTGCCGAAGATTCCTTTATCTTTTTCGGCATCGAAAACAATTCCTGGATCACTTCCTGGGATGAGGTTGCACAGGAAATAAATACCACACTTGCCAATAAAACTTTTATGGTTTTTGAAAACATCTTTTTTTTGCATAAAAGTAATTATTGTTGTTCAATAAAAAGCGCAAACTTTTAAAGGATTGTTTTTAGGGTTTACTATTTTAATAAACCTCGCAAAGTCGCGAAGTCGCAAAAAAAAAACGATCACTAGCTTTGCGTCTCAGCGTCTTTGCGAGATTGAAATAATCAAAGCTAAAAACAAAAAGGAGATACTCTTTGATTTGAGTATCTCCTGGTCATATGATAAAAAAATCTTAATTCTTTATTTCTTCTTGTCGATCAACTCTTGAATCTGATTCCAATCGTAGAAATGAAATGTCATTCCGTTGCTCATCGCTACAAACATTCCGTTTTTATAATTGCTTCCCAAGTTTACATTGGTAACATCGGCACCATCACATTCAACGGTAGAAGTAGGGATTACAGCCAGAAGCGGATATTCATTTGGGTTTCCGTTTGCACCTTCTCTTGGATAAACATTAAAGGTATTGTCCTGCTGATTGGAAACCAAGATATAGCCAGTTGTGGCTGTTTTTTTATAGATGGCAATCCCTTCATTATCGGCCTTGAAATCTTTCTGACCGAAAAAAGCAAGTTCGTTGTTGTCCCTTGCATCCGGGTCTGCCACATATTTCCTGATTCCCGATTGCTCATCAGAATAGTAGATGAAGCCAAGCTCGTTATCCACTGCAATGGCTTCGATTTCCTTCTTCATGCTGTACTTTCCAAATTTCCTCACCACTTCGGCTTTTACATTTCCAGTGCCGTCGTCCGTCAATTTATATTGCCACAGATAACTTTCGCTCGGACCCGATTTTCTTCCCACAACGGCAAAGATTTCCTTGTCGTTCGGCCTTGTATATAAAGCAATTCCCATTGGATCACGCTCCAATTCACCGTCAAAAACAGGAATGCCGCCGTTGTCAACAGGTTTCATATCCGGCAGGCTGAAAATACGGATGCGGTTCATTTCGCGTTCAGTTGTAACGGCAATATCGGTTTTCTTTCCGTTTAAAATCAACCCATAAGCAATGTCAACATTATTCGGACGCTTGATTCCCAAAATCTTGTTGACAATTTTTCCTTCCAAATTATACACGTACAAACCTCCATCAGTGTCTTTATCTGTCCCGATGATCAAGCTTTTGGAAGCATCGGTCGGATGAATCCAAATCGCTGGGTCATCCGTGTCGTGAGGAGCGGGTTCGGTTATGGTGATTGGTTTTAAGGCATTTGGTTTTACGGGAGCCAGCTTGTCGCTGCATGAAATACTCAAAACTCCGATTGTTGTTATTGCAATTAAAAATTGTCTCATTATTTAGTGATTTCTGTTGTATAAAGTATCTTTCCTTTTTCGTTGACGGCTTGCACCTGCAGTTTTTTATCATTGATAGAAAACGTCAGAAGACCTGGTTCTGAAGCTGAGAATAAAGTTCCTTCTCGGTTTCCTGTCGGTCTGATTTCGCATGCTGAACCGGATAGGAATTGTGTTGTGTACCTTCCCTTTGGTTTAATAATTTGCAAATCGTGCTCGTGTCCACACAAATAAGCATCCACTTTATATTGGTCGAACAAACCTGCAAATTTCTTTTCAAATGCCTTTGTATCGGGATTTTCCTTGCGTTTTCCTCCAGAATATAATGGATGATGTCCCACAACGATTTTCCATTTGATTGCTTTATCAGATGTATTCAAGGTTTCAACCAGCCATTTTCTTTGGGCTGTGGTATCTTGAGCGATGATGTTTTCATACATATCCGTTCCCTTTTTATGATAGCTGTCGATGTATGGATTGGTATCCATCACGACCATCAAAACCTTGTTGCCGTCTTTCAATTCAAATGTTTTCGAATAATATTTGGCCGGCATTTTCCATCTTCGGCTCACATTTGAGTAATCAATCTGGGCTTGGATACTCCCCCTGTAATCGTGATTCCCTAAAGCCACATACCAATTTTCGTAAAGGCTGTGATTTGTATAAATATTCTCAAACGATGAAATCCATTGGTAATCCGTAGTGCTCTGAACGCCATTCGGATAAAAATTATCGCCTACGCAAACCGTGAATTTGCAACCCATTGTCATCGATGCTTTTCCCATTTGTTCGGCTACTTCTTTTTGGAAATATTGTCCGTTTCTGCCAAAATCGCCCATCACGATAAAGTTAAGGCTTTTGTCCAATACTTTCAGTTCGGGTATAAAACCGCCTTTGTAGCCGGATTGTGCCTCTTCAAGATAATCTTGCGCGAACGTAGTTCCGAAGACAAAAAGAAGAAGTATGTAAAGAATATGTTTCATAATTATATTTTACTGAAAAAACGCTGACAGGAAATCAATCCCGTCAAACGTTTTTTTAAATGTTGATTTTAAAGGATTAAAAATCCAATTTGATGCCGAAATTATAGCGTGCCTGATAGTATTCCAATTGTTTTGTCCTTGAAGAAATGCCTTGATAGTAACGCAAAGGTTGGTTCGTCAAGTTATTTGCTTCAGCAAACAAACGTAGGTTTTTAGTGATTTTGTAAGAAGCATTTGCATCCACAAAAAGTTGCTTGTCATAGTACGAATCTTCAAATGCTTCCGAACCCAATTCATCTAAATAATCAGAAGTAAAGTTGGTAGAAATTCTTGCAGAGAAACGTTTGTTTTCCCAGAAAAGTGAACCATTGAAAGTATGTGGAGCTGTTTTTGGAAGGCTCACATCGGCTCTTGGATTTCCATCTTCATCCGAAATTCCGAATGCTTTTGATTCTGTAAACGTATAGTTCAAATAAATTCCGAAACCTTGCAGAAATTTTCCAGGAAGGAAATCCAATTGTCTCTGGATGGCTACTTCAAATCCGTAAACATCTACTTTGTCACCGTTTCTGGATTGTGTGAACGTCCAGTTTTCTCCTGCCGGAATTGGATTGGCCTGATTAGGGAAATCATTTGCAAATTGTTCCGTTGTATAAGCCGGATCACTGTAAGTATAGATGAAGTCGTTCAATCTCTTATAGAAAACACCCGCAGAAACCAAACCTACCGATTTGAAATAATTTTCAGCCATAAAATCGGCATTATAGGCAAGTGTTGCATCAAGGTTGGGATTTCCTGCGAAAATCTCAGAGTCCGAAGCAATATTATTTACAAACGGAGCCAGGGCATAATAATCAGGACGGGCCAAAGCTGTGGTTAATGCTGCACGTAAAACCAAGCTTTCATTGGCATCATATTTAAAAGAAACACTAGGAAGAACGTTTGTGTAGGAGTTTGAAGTCGTGATTTGACCTTCCAATTCTTCTTCGTCCAAAACCCTATTTCCGGTATAATCTATCTGCGTGTTTTCGATTCTGAAACCTACAATCATCGATAATTTTGTAGATAAATCTTGGTCCCATCTCACATAACCTGCGAAGATGTTTTCTTTTGCTTTATAATTCTCAGCCAAAAACTCCGAAGGGTCAATTTCACTTTCAAAAAGTCCAGCATTGTTCAAGTCCAATCCACCTAAAAAGTTAGCAGATGCGTACATTCCAGGAACATATTTTACACCGGGGTTAAAATTTTCTCCACCGAAGAAGCTTGTCGGAACATCAGCCAAAGTTTCAAATCCGTTAATTGGTTCGTAAGAAAAGAAAGTGTTATTTCTCATTTTGTCTTTCAATCGCACTCTCAAACCGGTCCTGATTCTACCTTTTTGATCGGGCATTATCGAAAAAGGAAAACGAATGTTCAACTTTGCTCCAAATTCACTTTCTTCCGTTTCATCTGTATTTTGAGTAAGTCCTCCCAATTCAAAAGAATCCGGGTCTTCGCCAATGGCAGCAATCAACGGATATTTCGTATTCGATAAATCCTCCAGCATATCAACACCTTCTTGTTCAAACTCGATATAACGCTCGCTTGGACGGTATTCTCTGGCCTTTGCATAATTCATCGACCAATCCAAATCCAATTTTGGACTTAATAAATGCTCACCTCTCAACGAATAATTCTGCACTCTTTGGTCTTCCAAACGTCTGTTCTTGTTGCGTTTGTTGTCGATTCCTCCTTTGGTTTCTCTCACAACAGTTCCATTGTAGCCTGTAATTCTATCTGCATCATCATAAATCGCTTCGATATCGGTGTATGAAGTCTTGAAACGGTTTTCCCTGTCGTCTCTCCAGTTGTAGATCGCACTTGCAAAAATCGTATTATTGTTGTTGAATTTATAATCCAAAGCCAACGAGGCACTTCTACGAATCCTTTGAACATCATACTTTCTAATGTCTGATTCTTCGATGTACACATTTCCGAAATCATCCTTTACCCAAGCCGCTTCAACGTTGTCTGAACCGTAGTCGTTATTGTTGTAAGATCCACTGACAACCATTCCGAATTTGTTATTCAAATAGCGGTTTCCATATACGAAGCCTCCCGTGTGAAGTGCTTTTTCCCTGATTGGATTGTATCCGCCAGAAAGAGTAGCCGAAATCCTTTCGCCGTTTGGAGTTGCCCTGGTAATCAAGTTTACCGAACCACCAATCGCATCTCCATCCATATCAGGAGTAAGCGTTTTGTTTACTTCAATTGTCGAGATCATATCCGATGGAATAAGGTCCATCTGAACGTTTCTGTTATCGCCTTCAGCAGATGGAATCCTATCGCCATTAATGGTAACAGAGTTCAAAGTAGGTGCCAGACCTCTCACGATGATGTTTCTAGCTTCTCCTTGATCGTTCTGCATTGTGATTCCCGGAACCCTTTTTAAGGCATCACCGATATTCGAATCCGGAAAACGACCCACTTGGTCCGAAGAAATCACATTCGTAATATTTCGGTTGTTTTTCTGCTGGTTCAACGCCTTTGCCTGGCCTTTCAATCGGTCTCCAATTACAACCACTTCGCTTAGGTTTTCTGAACCGGAAGACAATTTGAAATTGATCACCACGTTTTTTCCTTCTTCAACCTTCACTTCCTGTGAAAGCGTCTGGTATCCGATGTACAGTACTTCTACCGTATAATCTCCTGCAGGAACATTCAAAAATTCAAAATCTCCAATCTGATCGGAAACCGTGTATTTGTTTCCGATATTCAATTTGATAGTTGCACCCGGCAATGAAAAGTTCCCGTCAAAATCGGTGATTTTTCCAGAGATGACTCCGTTTTTCTGGGCAAATCCGCTAAAGCCGATTGCTAGAAAAGTAAGTAATAAAAGTAAATTTTTCATCATTAATGTTTGTGTTGTTTTAATGATGCGAAAGTAGTTGCTCCTTATAAAGCCGATGTTAAGACCCTATTAGGAAATGATGTTTTTTTAGTGTTGTAAATGTTAAGAAAATTAATGTTTGTTAAAAATTACAGATTAGTGGATGAATTAAAATAGATGTAAAAAGGAGAAATTAAAAGAAAAAAGCTAAGCTCACTTCAATAAAATTTCTTCAACAAGCTTATAGGAATTGCTTTTTTTATTGAATTTTAAAACCGTAATTCTATCACAAACCCATTCGCATTGATAATTGAAAATACTGAGATCGTTTTGGATTTTCTCAAAGTCGGTAACTGGAATGTTTTTTTCAATAGTTAAATGTGGCACAAACTCTTTCTTGAGCTTTAGTTCAGACTTACAAGCTTCGTACAACTGCTGAATTGGTTTTGGATTCTCCACTTTTAGATAAACCGTTTTCTTTTTTGTTCCATGCGAAAAAACATCTACACCATTAATGATTATAGGAAAAGAGTTTACATCAGCAATGGCTTTTTTCAATCGTTCTAATAGGTGATTGTCCTTTTCCCAAGCTTGGCTGAACATAGAAATGTGGGCATTATGGTTGCCTTCACTTCCAATCATCTTATTGAGTTTGGCGTTCAATTTCTTTGTTTCTTTTTTTATTTCAATCGGAGGAGAAACAACGATAAGATAATCATTCAAATCTGGCGGTGGGAAGAGAAGCACTTGTCCTTTTTTAGAAATGTTCATGGTAGGTTCTAATGATCGCCTAAAGGTAAAAAAGTTGTGGGTTTTTGGAATAGTTTTATAGAGAAATAAATAATTTATTTAATTCAACTTTGGGAAAACAGAGTGTTTTACATCCAAGTGAATTGATCCGGCTTTCAAATCTTTGGCTGTCGCCGATAAAACAATTGGTTTGCCACTTCCATCCGTTTGGATGATAATCTGGGCCAGACCATTAAATAATTTGCGTTTCCAAGGTTCGGCATGCTTAAGGACTTGAATTATTCCAGGATTTGTATTCACTACATCCCAATCATTCACTTTCTTGATTGGAGTCGCAATGATATGGAGCGTATTTGTTCCTTCGTTTAAATCCTCTGCATCGAGTAAATAGGCTTGAGCATCTGCACTTGAAGGAGCAATCATTTTTCCGTTTAAAAAAACTGCAGCATCAATACCAATCTTCTGATAAAAGAAAGTAAAAGCATCCTTCTTTGAAAGTGTGTTCAAATCGAATGAAGCCCTGTAAACATAAGCGGGTGCTGGATTTTTATAATCTCTTTTTTCAAAAGCTTGCTTCCAATTGTTTTCATTGAACACCGGTAATTGTTGAAGTAAAAGAGAATTATCCAATGCCTGCTCTTCTAAATTTTTTAGTGCTACTGAAGTAATCGTATCAATAAACTTGTCTTTTTCGTGTGATGTAGGATCGCCATTTCCAACACCTATTATTTTTCCGCCACCTTTGATGTCAAATGTAATTTCATTGTTAGTTGTTGGAACATGCCACCCATTATTATCAACAACTTCAACGGTTACAACTGCAATGCCATCTTTCTTTTCAAGGATTTTTTGATGCGGTGTAAGTTTTATTTTTTCAGGCTTTCCGCTCGTTTTTCGTGTGGAGGAGAGTATCTTTTTTCCATTCTTATAGCCCACAGCTTCTAAAGTGCCAGGTTGGTAAGCCACCTTCCATTCCAGATGACCGTATTGTTCCATTTTCTTTTTACCCAGACTTTTTTTATTGAGAAAAAGTTCGACTTCCTCACAGTTGGAATAGGCCCAGACATCAATTTCCTTGCCTTCCATCCCGTCCAGGTTCCAATGTGGCAAGAGGTGTAAGACAGGCTCATTTCCCCACCATGATTTCAAGTAGAAGACATTGTCTTTTGGGAAACCGCAAATATCCATCATCCCAAAATAGGAAGTAACCGACGGCCATCCATAAGGTGTTGGTTCGCCACGATAATCAAAACCGGTCCAGATGAACATGCCCGCAAGATAAGGTCTTGTTGCATAAAATTTCCAACCTTCCTCAATGCTGAAAAAACTCGGTCTGGGCTTTTTATCATAGGTACTTTTATAGTGTTTTGCATCATCCGTAAAATAAATGCCACGGGTTGCAAAGGTAGAGCCTTCCTCTGTTCCCATTCCTGGTTGGTGCTTGAAGTCGTTTCGATGAGCATCAATATCGCCATTGCCCATATAGTTGTAGCCCATAATTTCTACAACCGAAGAGATGCCGCTCCTAAAACCACTGCTTATGCCCACTGTAACTGGTCGGGTCGGGTCAATGCTTTTAACGTAATCCTGCATAGTGGTGGTGATACGTTCTCCTGTACTATTTCCTTCGATGTTCCATTCTTCATTGCCAACCGACCAACAAATGATACTCGGATGATTACGATCGCGCTCAATCAGTTTTTTTAGATTTTCTAAATGCAAATCATTGACGCCCATCAAGCGGGTCTCATCAATAACCAGCATTCCCAATCGGTCACAGGCTTCAAGTAATTCCGGAGTAGGAGGATAGTGGGAACAGCGATAGGCATTCGACCCCATCTCTTTCAGTTTCTTGATGCGGAAATACTGCAGTTCATCTGGAATTGCGGTTCCAACTCCGGCATGATTCTGATGGTTGTTGCTTCCTTTCAGTTTGAGTGATTTTCCGTTTAAAAAGAAGCCTTCCTCCGCATCAAATCGTATGCTCCTGATACCGAACTCGGTCTTATGAAGATCAATTAATTGATTTTCTTGGTTTATTTCTACAATCAAGCTATATAAATTCGGGTCATCTACATCCCATAACTTTGGATTATAGACTTTAATCCGGGAAGAATAAACAGCCTTTTTATAAAATTCCGGTGCGATGACTTTTTCGGTAAACGTACCAGCTTGTTTTCCGTTCGAATCAAGAATGGTATAGGTTACAGCGATCAAACCTTTGTAATGTCCTTTGTTTTCAATTGTTACCGATGATAGGACCGTTGCAAAATCTTTTTCAATTTCGGTAGTAATGCTGGTGCCATTTGTACTAATATGCAAAGGATTTGTTTTTTGAAGGTAGACATGCCTATAAATTCCTGCTCCTTCGTAAAACCAGCCTTCTTCCATGGAAGCATCGACCCGGACGGCTATTGTATTTTCTCCACCATAATTGATGTACGGCGTCACATCATATTCAAAACCGTTATAACCACTTTCTTCAGTACCGAGGAAATGCCCATTGAACCATACTTTTGAATTTCGGAAGACACCATCGAATTTCAGCGAAATAACCTGTCCCAAATCACTTGCAGGGATATCAATCTTCTTACGGTACCATCCAATGCTCTTTTCTGGAAAGCCTTTTCCGGCTTCTTTAAAACCATGACTGAAGCTTCCTTTTTCATTGAAGGGTTGTTCTACTGCCCAATCGTGCGGAAGGTCGAGCAATCGCCATGCCCTGTCATCAAACAATTTTGATGCAGGACCGTCCCCATTCCCTGTTTTGGAAAGATAGGAAAAGTAAGCTGTTCCATGATTGAAATCTTTATCGGTGTCATTCAGGTGACCAAAGGCAAAGTGCCATCCATTATCGATTAGTGCCAAATCTCTTGGACTTTTCTCTTGTGCGAAAGCAACAGCATGAATTAAGAAAATGAAAAGAATTTGATATTTTAAATGAGGAATCTTCATAAAAAGGTGGATCAATTTAATAACAATAAAAATATACGATTGCTTCTGTCTGGGTATGTAGTATTTTGTCAAAACAGTATAGAATTATCATATATCAAGATAAAAGTATAATTTAGGCGCTTCAATTCCCCTCAATCGAATGGTATGGATAGACGTTTGTTCCTTAAAAACACTGCACAGGCGGGTCTTGCAGTTTCAATTTTAAATCCCATGACAGCACTTTTTACAGAAGATGGATCGGATAATTTCAAGCCCTTTTTTAAGTTATCGCTTGCACAATGGTCTTTGCACAAGGCAATTAATGAAGAGAAGACATTATCAAATCTTGATTTTGCGCGAAAGGCAAAAGAGCTTGGTTTTCAAGGCGTAGAATATGTGACGCAACTTTATTCCATTGATACGGGCAACGAAATTTCGAGCAGGAAAAAGCTTGTCCAGGAATTGAAACTGCGAAGCAATGACAATGGGATTGAGAATGTGATGATTATGATTGACAACGAAGGTGAACTGGCTTCTACAAGTAAAGTCGAGCGGAATAATGCGGTGGAAAACCATTTAAAATGGGTTGATGTTGCAACAGAATTGAATTGCCCAACGGTACGTGTGAATTTATTTGGCTTGCAAGCCGAAAAAGATTTCACTGTTTGGAAGGAAACTTCAATCGCTGGTTTGGGAAGCCTTTGCGAATATGCCGCCAAAAACAAGATCAATGTCGTAGTGGAAAACCATGGCGGACTATCATCCGATGCATCAAAACTTACCGAAGTGATCAAGGCCGTCAATATGAAAAATTGTGGTGTGCTTCCTGATTTTGGTAATTTTTGTGTAAAAAGGGAAAATGGTGAACGCTGGGGATCCGCCTGTATAGAAGAATATGATAAATACAAGGGTGTAGCCGAATTGATGCCTTTTGCAAAAGGAGTCAGTGCCAAATCATTTGATTTTGATTCGAATGGAAATGAAACTACTATTGATTACTATAAGATGCTGGAAATTGTAAAGAAAGCAAATTACAATGGCTTTATAGGTGTGGAATATGAAGGCAATAATCTAAAGGAGATGGATGGAATCCTTGCTACCAAAAAGTTGCTCTTAAAAGTAGCGCAGTCATTATCCAAATAAAAAAGAGCAACATGTATGGTTGCTCTTCTATCAGTATAAATTTTTTAAACAGTACCAGGTCCGGTATTGGTCTTCGGCTGATTGTCGGCCGATGAGTGATTGGAGTGGGATTTGTATTTCGTTCTCCCGTGGTCGTGAATTTTTCGATTTTCTTTTTCTTCCTCAGTCCGGTCATTTCCCGAAACATCTTGGTTGGCTCCTGTAAAATCTCTTTTTTCGTCGTCGTTGTGCTCGTTTTGAACGTCCCGTCCATCCGAGTTTCTGTCGTTTGTAATCATAGCAGTTTTATTTTTTATTTATCTAAAATTACAAAAATGCCTTGTTGGATGAAATTACTTTAGGGAAACATTAGCATTAAAATAAAAAAATCCCTTCGAAAGGGAAGGGATTCTAATATAGGAAATAGGTATGTTTCTATTAAATTGCGGCACTTACTATTGCGGCAAAATCATCAGCCTTTAAAGCTGCTCCGCCAATAAGTCCACCGTCAACATCCGGTTTTGAGAAAATTTCTCTAGCGTTGTCCGGCTTCACGCTTCCACCGTAAAGGATGGCAACATTTTCAGATACATTTCTTCCAAATTTGGAATCAATGGTATTTCTGATGAATTCGTGCATTTCCTGAGCCTGTTCAGGACTTGCCGTTTCACCAGTTCCAATTGCCCAAACAGGTTCGTAAGCCAGGATGATGTTTCTCCAGTCTTTTTCCTGCAAATGGAACAAGCTGTCCTTCAGTTGATTTTCAACTACATTGAAATGATTTCCGGTTTGACGGTCTTTCAATTCTTCACCAAAACAGAAGATTACAACCAGCTCATGTTTCAAGGCAGTATCAACTTTAGATTTAAGCAATGAATTGTTTTCATGGAAATAAGCACGACGCTCAGAATGTCCCAAGATAACGGTGTTTACACCAACACTCTTCAACATGTCTGCTGAGATTTCGCCTGTAAAAGCACCACCTTCAGCCTGATGCATATTTTGTGCGGCAACATTGATATTTGTAAATTCCAAATGCTCAACTGCAGAAGCCAAGTTTACAAATGTTGGCGCCACAATAATATGAACTTCTGCATCCGACGGTAATTTTTCAATTAGATCGTTTAATAAATCTTCCGTTTCTTCCGCATTCTTGTGCATTTTCCAGTTACCTGCAACAATCTTTTGTCTCATTATCTTTTGTTTTTTTGTTTTAGTTTTTTCAATGTTTCCGCAATTTTAGCGTCGTCAGCTTCAACAGCTTTATACAGCGCAATTTTTCCATTTGGATCTACAATCATATATCTCGGAATCCAATCCAAATCAATAGATTGTCCGAAAACGCCTTTCATTCCATCTTTAACCATGTAATGCTCACCAAAAAGCTCATGTTTTTCAGCACCAACTATCCAATTTTCAAATGTTTTATCCATTGAAATGAATAAGAAAACTACATCTGGGTTATTTTTTTGTAACTCTTTGACTTTCGGCATTCCCTTGATGCAATCTGAACACCAAGAAGCCCAAACATCAATCACAACCGTCTTGCTTTCGTATTTTTTTAGAATTTCGGCAAATGTAATATCCTTTTGCTGCGTTGTCCACATCACGTCATTCAAAGCCTCCTTGTCGAAACTTGTTTTTTGAGCTTGAACGCATGAGAGGGTTGAAAAAGCTACGATTAACGATAAAAATATTTTTTTCATTGTTTTAAAATTAAGTATTCAACAAATATAACATTTAGTTTTTATAATAACTTCTTAAATCTTTGGTGTATAAAAGAATAAGAGTATTGAACTAAATTTATTATAGCTTTATATCCGAGGCATCGTTATAATGCAGCTTTTGAACAATTGTTCCATTATGAAGAACTACAATACTTGGATTGGCTCTTTCAATGGTTTTCAACGTTGTCCCATCACAAAAATAGAAGTCAAAAGTCAAATTATTTTCTTTTTTTACTTCTGCTATTTCTTCTTCGCTTGAAGCCGTCATCCCAATTACTTTGTAGCCTTTTGCAACAGCATCTTTATGCAATTTTTCTAATTGTTGCATTGCTTCTTTGTTTGAAGAAGCTAGATCATAGGAAACAAACATCAACAATTTTGCTTCAACGAGTAATTCATCTTTATAGTCAGAACTATTCAATTCCATCGTAAAATCGTGGATTGGCGGAATATATCCTTGTGAGATAACTTTGTCAATTCGGTCGACAAAAACAGCTCCTTCAGGAAGTTTTCCTAAGTCATCCGCTCCAAATTCTTGGTCAACACCATTTACTTTATAGATAAATACCATTTCTACAACTGATGGTTCCGCACCTTCTGGGATTTCCATTCCTTTTTGGATGTTTGTGCCTACTTTATAGGCTCTGAAATCTTTTAAAGGCAAATGATTCAATACCCAGTAGCCCATAAAACAACACAAAACAGTACTGATAATTACAATTGCATTGGTTATTTTTTTAGAAAATAAAGGTCGAATCAATTTCTGATTGAGGAATAAAATTATGATGAAAAATAATAAAACAACATCTTTCGTAAACGATTCCCAAGGAGTTAATTTCAGTGCATCTCCAAAGCATCCGCAATCCGTAACTTTATTGAAATAGGCAGAGTAGAAGGTAAGGAACGTGAAAAATATAATCATCAACAGCAAGCTCCAAACGGTGAATTTAGTTTTGAATCCAACTAAAAGCATGACTCCTAAAACGGCTTCAAATATCACAATGAAAACAGCAATAGCTAATGCATAAGGAATCAGGAAAGGCAAATTTAAAACACCTTCACTAAAATATTCCTCTAATTTAAAGGAGAAACCAACGGGGTCGTTTAATTTGATTAATCCTGATATGATAAATAGTAATCCGACAAAAATTCTTGAAAATTGGGTAAGGATGTTTTTCATTTTATTTCTTTAGGGGTGAAAATACAAAAGTAATTCCCTCACTTTTTTATTTTTGTTAATGAGTTGTTATTTGTGAAAATCCATTAATATCAAGGCAAAAACCGAATAATTGAGCATGTCCTGATAGTTGGCATCAATTCCTTCGGAAACAAGTGTTTTTCCTTTGTTGTCTTCGATCTGTTTCACACGAAGTAATTTTTGTAAAATCAAATCGGTTAGGGAACTTACTCTCATCTCGCGCCAAGCCTCACCATAATCGTGGTTTTTGGCTTCCATCAAATCTTTGGTAAGTTTCACTTTTGCATCGTACAATTCCGTTGCCTTTTCAACATTCAAATCCGGTTGGTCTACAACGCCAAGCTCCAATTGAATCAAAGCCATAATGGAATAGTTGATGATTCCGATGAATTCTCCCGTTTCATCTTCGTCTACTTTTCGAATTTCATTTTCCTGCAAGCTTCTGATTCGTTGTGCTTTGATAAAGATTTGGTCGGTTAGGGATGGGAGTCTCAAAATGCGCCAAGCACTTCCATAGTCGGTCATTTTGTTGATAAAAAGCGTTCGGCAAATACCGATTATATTGTCGAATTCCTGAGAAGTATTCTTCATTATTGGTTTATATTTGTAGAAATTTCTTCAAAAATAAGGAATAATTTTTCTAAAATTAAACCATTAAGAAATTAAGTCACATTAAGCCTTAATAAACTTAATACCTTCAATGGTTTAAAATTTACTTTTGAGATGACAATAAACTGCAAAGGACAACTTATCGATTTAACAACTCCCAAAGTAATGGGGATTTTAAACGTTACACCTGATTCTTTTTACGATGGCGGAAAGAATGATAGTGAACAATTAATCATCGATAAGGTTCAAAAAATGCTCAATGATGGCGCTATATTCATTGATATTGGAGCTTATTCTTCAAAACCAAATGCAGCATTTGTTTCAGAGGAAGAAGAACTGGATAGAATACTTCCAATTGTAAAGCTATTGGTGAACATTTTTCCAAAAATTATTATTTCGATAGATACGTTCCGAAGCAAGGTTGCCAAAGCTACAATTGAGGCTGGAGCTTCCATCATTAACGACATTTCAGCTGGTGAATTGGACGAAAACATGATGCAAACCGTTGCCAATTTGCGAGTTCCGTACATTATGATGCACATGAGAGGAACGCCAAAAACAATGCAATCACTGACAGATTATCAAGACATCTTAAAAGAAATATTGTTTTATTTTTCTGAAAAAGTAAACAAAGCCAGAAGCCTTGGAATTTCCGATATTATCGTTGACCCAGGATTTGGTTTTGCCAAAACATTGGAACAGAATTTTGAAGTCTTGAACAAGTTGGAATTGTTTCAGATGCTTGATTTGCCCTTGCTGTCGGGTATCTCCAGAAAATCGATGATTTATAGAACATTAGAAAATGGACCTTCTGAAGCCTTGAACGGAACGACGGTTTTGAATACAATTTCCCTGATGAAAGGAGTAAATATCCTACGCGTTCACGATGTAAAAGAAGCAGTTGAATGTGTTGCTTTGTATGAAAGAATGATTAAAAGATAGTAATTCTAACTTATGCCTTTTGCCTAAATCACTGATGATGATAAGGTTCGTTCCGTAAAATCGTAAATCCGCGGTACAATTGTTCAATAAAAAACAGTCGAACCATTTGATGCGAGAATGTCATCAGCGAAAGCGAAATCTTCCCTTGAGCCTTGCTGTAAACCGTTTCTGAAAATCCATAAGGACCACCAATCACGAAAACTAAAGTTTTCATTCCGGAATTCATTTTCTTCTGCAATTCTTCCGAAAAACCTACACTCGAAAAATTCTTGCCATTTTCATCCAATAAAATCAATTGGTCGGTTGGCGTGAGTTTCGACAGAATCAATTCACCTTCTTTTTCCTTTTGCTGACTTTCGGACAAATTCTTTACAGTTTTGATGTCCGGAATAATTTCCAAATCAAATTTGATGTAAAACGACAAACGCTTTTGATAATCGTCTATCAAGGTTTGTAACGCTTTATTATCCGTTTTGCCGATTGCAATAAGTTTGATGTTCATTTTGAGGAGCAAAGATTTCAGGTACAAAGGTGCAAAGTTTTTTAAACTTATAAAATAATATTTAAAAAAGTAAGTCTTAAGTGTATTTTAGAAATTGAATAATTTATCTCGCAAAGTCACAAAGACGCAAAGTTTGTCTAAAAGGATATATTTGAAATGAATATAAAGGATCTAGCTTTGTGACTTCGCGCCTTTGCGAGAAAACCTTAACTTTGCAATTCAAAAATTCAACAATGCCCATCTTAAAAGACCAAATAGGAAACACTTTCGAATTTACAACGGCTCCAAAAAGGATTATTTCGCTCGTTCCTTCGCAAACTGAATTGTTGCACGATTTGGGTTTGGAAGAACGAATCGTAGGCATCACAAAATTCTGTGTACATCCGTATCATTTGAAGTCGACTAAAAAGATTATTGGCGGAACCAAGAAAGTGCATTTTGAAAAAATAAGATTGTTGCAACCCGATATTATCATTGCCAATAAGGAAGAAAATACGTTGGAAATAGTGGAGGAGTTGCGCAAGATTTGTCCGGTTTGGGTAACCGATATCATTACAATTGATGATGTTTTTCAGATGATTACCGATTTTGGAAAGATTTTCAATTGCCGTACCGAATCCCAAAAATGGAACGACAAGATTCAGTTTGCCTTAAAAGATTTCAAGCATTTTATAAAAGACAAGCCATCTCAAAAAGTGGCCTATTTCATTTGGAAAAATCCACACATGGTGGCCGGTTCGGATAATTTTATCAATGAAATGTTGAAGCTGAACAACTTTGTAAATATCTATGACAATCCAGAAAAATTTCCAGGACGTTACCCTGAAATAATTATCCAGAAAATGAAAATACAAGGCGACCCGGAGATTGTGTTTCTATCTTCGGAACCTTATCCTTTCAAGGAAGAAGATGCTTTTGAAATTGGAAGATTCACGCATCATGCCAAAACTATTTTTGTGGATGGTGAAATGTTTTCGTGGTACGGAAGCCGTTTAGCGAAGGCTTTTGATTATTTTAAAAAGATTCAAGAGCGTTTATAGCTCGCACTCTTCCAAAACCAATTCTTCTTTTGTAACCGTATTTATTTTTTGTGTTGAAGTAACTGCTGTAGTTTTTTCGGCTAGAATTTTAAATTCTTTCTGAATTTTCTCAATTTCATTTTTCTCTATCAATAATAAGCTCATGAGGGGTGAATTTTATGATTGCAAATTTACGCCTTCAAAATACTTTAGAGTGCTTAAAAAATGTTAACTTTTATAAGATTTCAGGCTAATATGTTAACATTACAATGTAAAAAATCCGAGACTTTCATCCCGGATTTCTAAACTCTAACTAACCAAACCAAATTTTGTATTTTATTACTCTGCAAATATCCGACAAATTTTCGCAACCTAATGTTAAGGCTATGTTATTTCTATCTAGTTGATTTCTAAAAAACTAGCTGTATAAAATTTCTTATTTTTTGTCCTGCATCGCAAACACTTTCTTCAATAAATCCGATGTTCTTGCACTTAAATTCGTACGGATATCTTTCTCTTCAACAGCAACCATTTTAAAAACGCCTTCCAAAGCCTTGTCGGTAACATAATCGTTCAAATCTGGATTCACATCCGCCGTCAACGGAATTGCATTGTATTTTGTAATGATGTTTGCCCAAACTTTATCGGCACCCACTTTTCCAAGTGAATTTTTCACCACAGGATTGAATTTCGAATACAATGCCGTTGTTGTAGAACTCTGCAAATAAGCTGTAGCCGAATTATCACTACCCATTAAAATGTTTTTAGCATCTGTAAACGTCATGTTTTTTACAGCACCTACAAAAATTGGCGTTGCTTCCTTCACGGCATCTTCCGCTGCACGGTTCAAAACTTTCAAACCTTCGTCGGCAAGACTGCTCAAACCAATTCCTCTCAAGGCCTTATCGACTTTCTGCAATTCAGCAGGCAAAAGAATTTTCACGGCTTGGTTCTTATAAAATCCGTCCGTCGCAGTCAATTTAGAAACTTGTTTGGTAATTCCGTTGTTTAAAGCTTCCTTCAAACCTGCTGCAATATCAGCATTTCCGAGCGTTCCCAATTGTGGATATTGATTCGCAATTTGTTGCAATTCTGCACATCCCGAAAGGGCAAAAACCAGGGCAATCATCATAATTTTTTTCATAGCTTTTTCAATTTATTTTTTATCCTGCAAAGCAAACACTTTTTTCAACAAATCTGAAGTTCTTGCATTTAAATTAGTACGAATATCTTTCTCCTCAACCGCAATCATTGTGAAAACGCCGTCCATGGCTTTGTTCGTTACATAATCGTTAATATCTGGATTTACCTTAGAAACAAGCGGAATAGCGTTGTATTTGTCAATGATTTTTGCCCAAACAACATCAGCACCAACTTTCCCAATGGATTCTTTTACAACGGGATTAAATTTAGAATACAAAGCCGTAGAAGTGGAACTTTCAAGATAGGTTGTCGCAGCATTGTCATTCCCTAACAAAATATTTTTGGCATCGGTAATGCTCATATTTTTAATAGCCGAAACAAATATCGGAGTCGCTTCCTTCACCGCAACTTCCGCAGCACGGTTCAAGGACTTGATTCCTTCATCTGCCAAACTCGACATTCCAATTTTACGCAAAGCCTTGTCCACTTTTTGCAATTCTTCGGGCATCAAAATCTTAACGGCTTCGTTCTTGTAAAAACCATCAGTAGCCGTCAGTTTCGAAACTTGTTCGGTAATTCCCTTGTTCAAAGCTTCCTTCAAACCAGCACCGATATCAACATTGCTGTTCGTTCCCGTGACCGTCGAAACCTTATCTTTTGCCTTGTCCAGCAAGCCTTTCAATTGTCCGAAACTCATTATCGGAGCCAATAACAGCATCAAAAATAATTTTTTCATGATCGTAATTTTATATTTTCAGTTAAACAAATAGCATACCGTTTCAATCGAAGCATTATAATTAGGAGCGAAAGTTAGGGCATTTTTAGAATCCATTTTCCTGCTGTTCATTCCAATCTTTTATTTTTTTAAGAAAAAAATAAAAGGATTTCCATTACCATCAGGGCTAGAGGGAATCCATTTTTGCTCTAGGAATCGTTCCCTCTGGTTTCGATTTAAAGAATAGTTTCGAATTAAATAGTACAATCGAAAGTAATATGAGAGAGTACGCCACAATCTGAAAAAAACTGATTGATTCATTATAGTAAAAGATCGCAAGGATAAATGTAATAATCGGATTCAAGTAAAGCAATATCCCCACGGTAGAAGAGTTTATACCTTTTAACGCATACAAATTTAGAAACAACGGAACAATAGTAAATACAACTGCAATAACTAAAATGTAGAGATAGAATGAAATTTCCGTTGGAATTTGAGCACTGTAAACCGGATAAAAAGGTAAAAGGAAAATAGCTAAAATAACCAACTGAATCGTAAGCAAAAAGAACTTGTCAATTGAAGTATTTCTCTTCTGAATTACTAGGTATAAGGCATAAGTTGTGGCTACAATTAGGCTATAAAAAACATCTTCAAAATGTCCATAACCCAAAAGAATACAGCTAAAAATACTCAGTCCCACTGCGCTCCATTGAATTTTAGACAATTGTTCTTTCAATATAAAAAAGGCGAAAACTGTTGTCAAAATAGGACAAACAAGATAGGCAAAAGAAGCCGCTTTCACACTGATATGATTCATTACAAAAATAAAAAGGAACCAATTTGCAGCTAAAAGCATCGAACCGCCAACAGTTAGTAAAATCAAATTTTGTTTTTGCTTTACAGCAAGACTCTTAAAATGAACTGCCGTTTCAGTAATAGTTTTTCGTCTAAAACCTAAACTGATGACCATCATCAGTACCACACAAAAAAACAACCGATAAAACAAAATATCCAAAGACGGATAATTATGTAAAGGCTTTAAAGCCAAGCTGAAAAATCCCCAAATTACAAATGCTAAGACAGCGGCAAGATAATATTTTGTCAGTTTCATCGATCAAATAAAAGTCGACACAAATGTAGCGAAATACAGAGTTGATAAAGTTGCTTCTTATGAATTCGTTATGATATTTTACGCAATCGTTATCATCGCCTGCCAAAACCATCACAATTACTAAATTAATACTTTCAAATTTTTAAGAAAATCGTAAATTGCGCATCTAAAATCGACAGATATTTTAATATGGAACAAGCAAAACCTTATATTCCTAAAAATAAAGTAAGAATTGTAACGGCCGCAGCCCTTTTCGACGGTCATGATGCCGCTATCAATATAATGCGAAGAATCATCCAGTCAACGGGTGTGGAAGTAATCCATTTGGGTCACGACCGAAGTGTGGAAGAAGTTGTAAATACCGCTATTCAAGAAGATGCAAATGCAATCGCAATGACTTCCTACCAAGGTGGTCACAACGAATATTTTAAATACATGTACGACCTTTTGAAAGAAAAAGGAGCAGGACATATCAAGATTTTTGGCGGTGGAGGTGGAGTAATTCTTCCGGACGAAATCAAGGAATTACAGGATTACGGAATTACAAGAATTTATGCTCCAGATGACGGACGTGAATTAGGTTTGCAAGGAATGATCAATGATTTGGTTCAAAAATCAGACTTTCCAATTGGTGATAAATTAAATGGAGAAGCAAAACATTTGGAGGAAAAAAATCCAAGAGCAATTGCCCGCGTAATTTCTTCTGCAGAAAATTTCCCAGAAATCGCAAAAGAAACTTTAGATACGATTCATAAACAGAATGAAACGAGTAAAATTCCAGTTTTGGGTATTACCGGAACCGGTGGAGCAGGAAAATCATCTTTAGTGGATGAGTTGGTTAGAAGATTTCTAATCGATTTTCCAGAAAAAACAATCGGTTTGATTTCGGTCGATCCTTCAAAGAGAAAAACAGGTGGTGCTTTGTTGGGGGATAGAATCCGAATGAATGCCATCAACAATCCTCGTGTTTACATGCGTTCTTTGGCGACTCGTCAATCGAATTTGGCGTTGTCAAAATATGTCGCTGAAGCGATTCAAGTGTTGAAAGCTGCGAAATATGACATCATTATCCTTGAAACTTCAGGAATCGGACAATCGGATACGGAAATTATGGATCATTCTGATGTTTCGTTATACGTAATGACGCCAGAATTTGGTGCCGCAACACAATTGGAAAAAATCGATATGCTTGATTTTGCTGATTTGGTTGCGATTAATAAATTTGACAAAAGAGGTTCTTTGGATGCCTTGCGCGACGTGAAAAAACAATTCCAAAGAAACCACAATCTTTGGGATGCCAATCCAGATGATTTGCCGGTTTTCGGAACGATTGCTTCGCAATTTAACGATCCGGGAATGAACACGCTCTACAAAGCAATCATGGATAAGATTGTAGAAAAAACCGAATCAGATTTGGTTTCTACATTCCAAATCACACGCGAAATGAGCGAGAAAATTTTCGTGATTCCGCCTCATAGAACACGTTATCTTTCTGAAATTGCTGAAAACAATAGAAAATACGATGCAACGGCTTTGACTCAACAGCAAGTCGCTCAAAAATTATACGGAATTTTCAAAACTATCGAATCGGTTTCGGGTAAAAAGCCGGAAATCAATAAAGCTGGAATTGATGATAGTACGGTTTACAAAAGTGCTATCGAAGGTGAAGATGAAAATAGAATTTTCTTGAATTTACTTCTAAACCAATTTGACAAAGTCAAAATGGATTTGGATCCTTACAACTGGGAAATTATCTTGACTTGGGACGAAAAAGTAAACAAATACAAAAATCCTGTCTATACGTTTAAAGTGCGTGACAAGGAAATCAAGATTGCAACGCACACAGAATCGCTTTCGCATTCGCAAATCCCGAAAGTGGCTTTGCCTAAATACGAAGCTTGGGGCGATATCTTGAAATGGAATTTGCAAGAAAATGTTCCTGGGGAATTTCCTTTTACTTCTGGATTATATCCATTTAAGCGTGAAGGCGAAGATCCATCGAGAATGTTTGCTGGTGAAGGTGGTCCGGAAAGAACCAACAAACGTTTCCATTATGTGAGTGCCGGTTTGCCTGCAAAACGTTTGTCAACTGCTTTTGACAGTGTTACTTTATACGGAAATGATCCGCATTTGCGTCCAGATATTTACGGGAAAATCGGTAATGCCGGAGTTTCTATTTGCTGTTTGGATGATGCAAAGAAATTATATTCTGGTTTCAATTTGGCGCATCCGCTGACTTCTGTGAGTATGACGATTAACGGTCCGGCTCCAATGTTGCTTGGTTTTTTTATGAACGCGGCGATTGATCAGCAATGTGAAATTTACATCAAAGAAAATAATCTTGAAGATGAAGTGGAAGCGACTATCAACGAAATCTACAAGAAAAAAGGACTAGAAAGACCAAGATATAATGGAGAACTTCCGGCTGGAAACGACGGTTTAGGTTTGATGCTTTTAGGAGTTACTGGAGACTTGGTACTGCCAAAAGAAGTGTATGAGCAAATCAAAATAAGAACGCTTTCGCAAGTTCGTGGAACCGTTCAAGCTGATATTTTAAAGGAAGATCAAGCTCAGAACACTTGTATTTTCTCTACAGAATTTGCCTTGAGGTTGATGGGAGACGTTCAGGAATATTTTATTGCAAACAACGTCAGAAACTTCTACTCGGTTTCGATTTCAGGCTATCATATTGCGGAAGCAGGTGCTAATCCAATTACACAATTGGCGTTCACCTTGGCAAATGGTTTCACTTACGTGGAATATTATTTGAGCCGTGGTATGGACATCAACGATTTTGGACCAAACTTGTCGTTCTTTTTCTCAAACGGAATCGATCCTGAATATGCAGTGATTGGACGTGTGGCAAGAAAAATTTGGTCGAAAGCCTTGAAAAATAAATACGGAGCCAACGAAAGAGCCCAGATGTTGAAATATCATATTCAAACTTCGGGTCGTTCTTTGCACGCGCAAGAGATTGATTTCAATGATATCCGTACGACTTTGCAGGCTTTATATGCAATTTACGATAACTGTAACTCGTTGCATACCAATGCTTATGATGAAGCGATTACAACGCCAACAGAAGAATCGGTTCGCAGAGCAATGGCGATTCAGTTGATTATCAACAAGGAATTAGGTCTGGCGAAAAACGAAAACCCAATCCAAGGCTCGTTCATCATCGAAGAATTGACGGATTTGGTGGAAGAAGCTGTTTTATTGGAATTTGACAGAATTACCGAAAGAGGTGGCGTACTTGGTGCGATGGAAACGATGTACCAACGTTCGAAAATCCAAGAAGAAAGTATGTATTATGAAATGCTGAAGCACACCGGTGAATTCCCGATTATTGGTGTGAATACGTTCTTGAGTTCGAAAGGTTCGCCAACGGTTATTCCTGCGGAAGTAATTCGTGCGACGGAAGAGGAGAAACAATTCCAAATCACGATGCTGGACAATCTTCATAAATTTTATGCAGATGAAACCGAACAACAGCTTTCCATTATCCAAGATATTGCCATTAACAACAAGAATATCTTTGCACAGTTGATGGAAGCTACCAAGATTTGTTCTTTGGGAGAAATCACTTCGTCGTTGTTTGAAGTGGGTGGACAATATAGAAGGAATATGTAATGCTGGACTTCTTAGACTTCTTAGATTTTTAGACTTACAGATTTAATAAAGCCAAAAGACCTTTCGAAAGTGAGGTCTTTTTTTTATGGCTAAATAGAATACTCTGATGAATTTGGGCAAACGTTTTGAAAATTCCGTTTGAAACGGAAGAGAAGAAGGAACTCTGCCAGCAACTTATAGAAAAAGACAAATTGGTTAGAAAGAAGATTCAGTTGAAAGTTTTAAGAAGATGAATGTTAGGAAGTAGATACCAGCTGCAGTTTATAAATTTCAATGAAAAACTTTCGAAAGCGTTAATCCAAAAAATCTATCATTTTTTTATTAACCAATTTTGCCTGATCGATGGTCAAGAAATGTCCGGCATCTTTTATTTTTTCGGTCTTGCTCTTCGGGATGAATTCAGATGCTTTTTCTAGACTATCTTCTGAATTGATAACGTCGTGATCACCTATCAATACTAAAACAGGAATGTTGATTTTCTTTAAATCATCTTTAGAGAAAGGGAGCATCTGCAGCATACTGGTGTTGCTCTTGGCATATTTGTTGGCCAGATAGAATTGTTTCTTATAAATCGTATCAATTTTTTTAGGAGAATAGGAAAAGGCATCCAACGTTCGCTTTAATTTTTTCTCGTTGGGAAACAATTTCAACAGCAAGGCCGGCATCGCTTTTCCTTTTTTATCAATAGATTCAAAGGTTTGGGCCGGGCTCAATAATACCAGTTTAGAGATTTTGCTGTTGTCCTGCGTAGCCAACAGGGTAGCGATCCATCCGCCACGGGAGGCGCCAATTACCTTGAATTTCTTTAATTTATAATGATCGAAAATTTGGTTGTACCAGCTCACTATTTCGGTTGTATTCAAGCGACTTCCGGTTGAAACCGACTTCCCAGGTTCCATCAAAAAATCGATGGCATAAACGCGGTGGTTTTTTGCAAGTGCTTCGATATTGGGATACCACATGGTAGAGCTGGCGTCCATTCCGTGAAGCAATACCAAGGGTTCGGCTTCTTTTGGTCCGGCAATAATAACGTGTGCCGTCCCGATGCTGGTCTGCACATCTTCTTCCTTAAAAGGAACCTTCCAAAGTTTCAGTGCATTGTTATAGGACTTGATATAGGCCGCCTTTTCGGTTTTCCTCTTAAAAACATAATCGTCGATGCGGTTAGCTTTTGAGCCACCACAACTAGAAAGTACCAAAGCAAATAGGAGTAGGATAACAAATTTCTGCATCAGATTTTTATTTGGCTAAAGATACTTATAATCAAAAAAATTTATGCTACAAGATTATGATTGAAAGTATCAAATTAAAACAGTAATCATAATATTAAATAATGTTGTGCCACAAATGAAAAATGAGAATAAAAGTAATAAGGAATGGTAGTTTTTTATGATGAGGAAATTTTTTGGAATACAATTTACGATTAGTTGTATTAAATTACTGATATACACTTGCTAAAATTATTTAATGTAAAAGAGGATTAATAGTTGCTAACTTGTGTATTTTTTTAGATTTGTATATTACAATTGATTTATTTTATATAATTTCGTTTTCTAAGATAAAAAAATATTATTTATAACTATTTCGCCCCGAAATAAAGTTTAAAATGGCTAGAATTAGAAGAAATATCGACCAAGATTTTTTGGAATATTTAGAATATAAAATTTCCAAATTACATAAACGGCTCCGTCCTAAAGAAAATTTTAAGATGTGGTGTAAAGATATCAAAATAGCAAATCCTGAAAATTGTTCTGTTGAATATGTAAAAGACCATAAGCAAGTTGTTCTAAAAGCTTTTGTAGACAAGAATGGTCGTATAGAATTTGATTTGTATGTGAATTTTGGTTATCAGGCCTTAAGCTCTTTATCTAAAGGTCTTGATCTCAAAAGCACTTTTCCAGGATATAAAAATGAAGAGTTGTTTGCTATTGATTTCGAAAATAAATCAATCTCAATAAACCTTTCCTAAGCTTTAACTATTCAAAATAACGCTGCCACTCTTTTGGCAAGTGGCTTAGGTGTTTAATCTTGACCTCCTTAAAATAAGCCTCGGCACCTTCACTCTGTAGCTGAATTTTTCCTTTCGTCAAAGGATACGATTTTCCATCTTTTACATAGCGGGAATTTTTTAAAACCATTACGACTTTTCCGTTAACAATATGGAGGCTTTTACCACCATAGCAAATAAGTTCCACCGTTGTCCATTCTCCCGGTTTGCTTTCTAGGTTTTCACTTCTCAAACAAAATCCGTCAATCCCAGTTCCTGCGGCGATAGGTAAAAATGGTTGGTTTTCATTTGCCACAGGATTCATTATACCTTCCGGAATGAAAGCTCTGACATCAATGGCGGAATTTGCAATATTCCAATAATCGCCTACATGGCCTTCCATAATTTGCAATTCCTGCGAAAGCATCCAAGCCTTCCAATAATCAACGCCGCATTCGCCAACAGAATGATACAGAATTCCCGTATCGCGCAATTTATCAGTTCTAGGCATCCATTTTTTCTCGCCCCATTTCACCTGCAGCTTCAAATGATAGTTTTCATATTCCTGCTTGGTAAAAACACATCCATAAATTTCGCCGCTTACCCTCAAAATAATTTCCTTGTTCTCTTCAATGATAGAAAAAACATTTGCTTCATTTTTATTATATCCGATAGGGGCTATCTTCTTTCCATTTCCATCAACAGGAACTTCTCCTTTATAATCAGGCTTATGACGGTAGCTGAGATACATTTCCCATTCCGATAAATTTCTGTCTAAAAGGTTTGTCCATTTCGCTTCCTGCGAAAAACAGACAGTAGTTAAAAGTAGTAACAATGCGGTGTGCAAGGCTTTTGAATAAAACATAAAATTCCAAAAAGGGGTTAATGAATTTTAAAGATAATATTTTTTTGATGTGCAGGTCATGCCTTCACAAAGTTGCTATTTAGAGTTAAATAAAATCCTATTTTTGCAATCCGAAGAACGTAGCTTAGTTCTTCCATTTAGATAATGATAAAAACCCCGCATCCCATTTATAATCTTCAGTTCGCACTCGTTTGCATGAGTTCGCTTCTGTTTTCTGCTAGCTTTAATATGCTCATACCAGAATTGCCTTCCTATCTGAGCAGTATGGGAGGAGCAGAATACAAAGGTTTTATCATTGCCCTTTTTACGCTTACGGCAGGAATATCAAGACCTTTCAGTGGCAGGCTAACAGATACTTTAGGTCGAGTTCCAGTAATGGCTTTTGGCTCATTTGTGTGTTTCATCTGCGGATTTCTATATCCAATACTCGGTAGCATTGCAGGATTTCTATTTCTGAGATTGATACACGGTTTTTCAACAGGCTTTAAGCCAACTGCAACCGCAGCATACGTTGCCGATATAATTCCAAAAGAACGCTGGGGCGAAGCACTCGGCTTTCACGGACTCTGTTTCAGCATAGGTATGGCCATCGGTCCTGCGATCGGGAGTACGGTCACACTCTATTATTCCATCGATGTATTGTTTTACATCTCCTCTGCATTTGCCCTGCTTTCAATTCTGATTCTAATGAATATGAAGGAAACCCTCAAACAAAAACAGCGCTTCAGTATATCGCTTCTCAAAATTTCTAGAAAAGACATCATTGCCATAGAAGTTCTCCCTGCAGCTTTGATTACGTTTTTGTCCTACATCGCCTATGGGACAATCCTTACTCTGATTCCAGATTGGACACAGCATCTCGGTATTTCCAACAAAGGATTGTTCTTTATTGTCTTTACCATATCATCATTACTGATTCGTTTTCTTGCCGGTAGAGCTTCAGACAAGTACGGCAGAACTCGCGTTATAACCGTTGGTCTCTTTCTTCTCGTCATCGCCCTGTTTATCTTGGGGTTTGCCAATACTTTCATGGGCTTTCTCTTGGGGTCAGTTGCCTACGGAATTGCCACAGGCGTACTTTCACCGGCATTAAATGCTTGGACAGTCGATATGAGCCATCCCGATCACCGAGGAAAAGCAATGGCCACCATGTATATCGCCCTCGAAGCAGGAATTGGACTCGGAGCGCTACTGTCAGGTTGGTTCTACCACGACATCATCACACGAGTACCCACATTATTATACGCATCAGCTGGAATAGCCTTTTTAGGATTTTTGTATATGTTGGATAGATTGAAGAAAACCAAAATCTTAAAAGTATAATTGCCATTATCAGGAGCAAAACGCTTGGGCAGAGAATAAAGTCATTTTCCTGCTGCCTTTCCAAATCTTTTTATTTTTAAAGAAAAAATAAAAAGGATTTTCCCTAGCATCAGGGCTAGACAGAAAACTTAAGGCTAAAAAATTGGAGTAAATTATCTCGCTTCACGATCTTTAATTTCTTTAGTTACAGTCCCTAAATTATTAGAAATAGGTAAAATCAAAATAAAGCAAACCGGTATTATAAAAAAAACAACGCGATTACCTTCATTTAGATTAAAAAAAGTAATGCCAGCCAAAATAATCAACGTAAAGCAAGCACACACAAGTAATTTTGATTTTAGCATTTTTTTCTTTTCATACAACTCTTCTAAATTCAATTCAGAAAGGCTCTTATTTTTCATTCTATTTGGGCTTTTGGGGTAAAAAGTACTTCAAATATATCATTTTCATCTTAAAGACGAAAGTGTAAGTGAAATTTTATAAAAGTGTAATGAAGTTTCATTTTTATAAAGCGCTAATTTCCAAAGTTTTCAATAGTTATGGATGAAATATTAAGCGGTAGTAATCGTCAATAGAATACTCCATCCACATAAAACCATCTTCCATCTTCCTTTACAAAAGTAGATTTCTCATGATGAACTGTTGCTTTTAGTCTATTGTCTAGAAAATAAGCCTTAAATTCTACCGTGTTTTCCGTTGCATTCAACACTTCAAGTTTAAGCCACTGATTGCTTTTGGACCATTCCAAGATGTCTTTCTTGCTGTGAAATTTTCGAGTAGAAATATGAGTGGTTGCTACCAAATAGTCACCAGCTTGAGTACAGTAGGCACTGTATCTTGAGCGCATTAGGGTTTCGGCAGTTGGTGGGTTTTGAATACCATTGATATATGGTTCACAGCAATTGTCGAATGTTTTTTCGCTCCCGCAATAACAGTTCATTGCAGGCATATTATTTATTTGCTTCGTTAAACTTCTTCATAATCAAAGCCAGTTTTTCCTTGCGCAATGCCTCGGCTTCTTTTGCTTTAGCTTGAGCCTTGTGAAGTTTATCGTTGTGCTTCTTGATGTTCTTTTCGTTGTTTCTGCCCATGATTTTAGATGCTTTTCAAAAATGCAATGGTATCCACATTGTCGGCATAATCCCAAAGTTCAGGTTGCTGTGTCTTTCCGAAAGGAACACTTTTTTCAATTATCCCTTTTGAAACAATACACTGAATTTGTTCATTTTCTGTTTGCAATCGTTTTTTCAGCTCTTCCAAATCATCGTAATATTCATAGAAAACACTCGAAATAGGCGAGGCATAGCTTTTATCTTCCTTGATCGTCAGGAATTCATTGTCCAGCAATTTGAAATTGCTCATCAGGAAAACAGCCTTGTTGTAATCGTAATTATTGGCATATTTTTCATACTTGATGATGTCCTGATAAGGAAAAATTCCTCCAAAGAAAGCATCAAAATTATAGCCTTTCGGAACAAATAATTTAGAAACATTTCTACATCCCAAACCAAAATAACGGAAGATATCTTCCCCCAAAGCAATCATTTGTGCTTCGGATTCGGTTCCGTCCAAAACGGCAACAGAATTTCTGCTTTTACGAATGATAGAAGGCTTGTCTTTAAAATAATATTCGAAATAACGGGCAGTGTTATTGCTTCCTGTAGCAATTACAGCATCGAAATTTTCCAGTTTTCCATCCACGAAAGTGATGTAATCTACAAATTTTGGCTCTACTGCGATTAAATATTTTGCCAAAAAAGGCAATAAATGTTGGTCATTCGAAGATGTTTTTACCAAAACTTTATGCCCAGAAATCAACACGGATAAAAAATCATGAAATCCAACCAGTGGAATATTTCCGGCCAGAATCAAACCAACTGTTTTAGGCTCAATATTCGATAAGTCATATTCAGAAAGCCACTTGTCAAGGTTGTCTTTTGTTAAGGCTTGCGCCCAAGAATTTACTGAAAAAAACACTTGCTCGGGCGTGTACCAGCCGTTATGTGATTGCGAAAGATGAATTAAATCCTGAAATTCATTAAAAAACAAATCGTTATGCAAAACGTTTTCATTTCTAGTGCTTTCATTTTCAGAAAACTGGCTCAGAAATTTTCCTAGTTCAACGAAAATATTTTTTTTAGATTCTAAAGTCATATTGATTTGCTTATGAATTGTTTTGGACGTAATTTTGCAACAAAAATAAACCTTTTCTAGGCAGTAGGCAATAGGCGACAAGCAATAAGCTTAAGACCTTGAGCATATGGCCTAAAGCTAAATAAAAAGAAATGGCAATCATAATAACAGACGAATGCATCAATTGTGGTGCTTGCGAACCAGAATGTCCAAACACAGCAATTTACGAAGGTGCAGACGACTGGAGGTATAAAGACGGAACCAAATTGAGAGGTAAAATTATTCTTCCAGATGGAACCGAAGTAGATTCTGATGAAGCTCAAACTCCTATTTCTGATGATATTTACTACATAGTGCCTGATAAATGTACCGAATGTAAAGGGTTTCATGAGGAACCTCAATGTGCCGCTGTTTGTCCTGTTGATTGTTGTGTTCCTGATGACAATCATGTTGAAAGTGACGAAACTCTCCTAAATCGTCAGGCATTCTTGCATAATGAATAATTAGATGAGGGTTTTTTTAATCCTTTCACTCTCAATCGTATTTTATAAAATAAATTAGAATTTTCTTTCAAAAAAAGCGGTTGCTGTAAACTTATTTTGTTAATTTTGTTAAAAACAAATTCAAAATGAACAAAATTACCCTGCTGTTTTTTTTGCTTTTATCTTCAAGTATTTGGTCACAAACCGTAGAAAAGGAACTGATTTTAAAAGATATTGAAACAAATCTTCCTATTGAAGACGCTACTGTATATATCGTTAGAACCAAGCAATCGTTGCTTACAAATTCAAATGGTGTTGTAGTTTTTGATTTAAAAGGCAATACCAATATTGTCATTTCTCATACTGCCTATGACGGAATTACAATGAAATCGGCTACTATAAAGGATAGGCAATATACCATCTATCTAAAAAGTAATCTGAACGATCTAGATGAAATTATTGTAAGCCGTAAACATCCGCAGAAGATACTCAAGGACCTAATCAAAAATTCAGTTGCCAAGCTAAATGTTCCGGCAAGATTGAAGGTGTATTCACGAGAGTTTTTTAAACTAAACGGTACTTATTCCTACTACACCGATGGCTTGATGAACTTCCAAATTTTTAGCAGGGCTAATAATTTCAAGTCGAATATATTGGTAGAGCAAAACAGATCCTACGGTTTGGTAGAACAGGAGATTACTGAAAACCTTTTGGGGTATAACTTCAACAACATCATGGAGAATTACTACAACTTCAAGTATCTGGAGCCACTTTTGGACTCAAAGGCGCTTAAGGAATATGATTTTGCCATAAAGATATATTCCTCCAATAAGGATTATTACTTACTAACCGCCAGTCCGTCAGAAAACGCAAAAGGATTGCTCGATGATTTTACCGTAATCTATGATCCAGATAAGAAAATCATAATTGAGGTAAGCTCGTTTGTGTCGCCAGCTATAGTTGCAAAAATGAAAGAAAAGAGCAGTAGAGGTTCCAGAAATATCTATAAATCGTTGTTTAAAACCATTTACAGAGTGGATGGAAGTAATTATTATTTGCTGACATCAAAAGAAGAAATAGCTTTTGAACGCAATGATAAAAATAAGACAACTGATATTGAAGTCAGGAATTATTTTGTAACCACAAATTTCAGTACAAAAAATTTCTCATTTGAAGATAGTGATGTATTCAAAGACAAAAACCTCTTCAATAAAAAAAACACCATCCTTACCGAATACTGGAACGATTCAGGTCTTGTTCCTACGGATGAAGAAAAGAGCATCATCGAAGCAATCAGTAAATTATAAAAACAAAAAAATCCTGAATTATTGAATTCAGGATTTTTCATTTTGGTGTTTCTGATTATTGCTGAGAACGTGTATACGTTTGAATAGTTACCTTGTCTGATTTATCATCATACGTTTCCAAAACCAAATTTCCATTCGTATCGAAATACCCTATCGAAGTAGAGTTTTTTCCTCTGTAGATATAACTATTAGTAGAAGTAGCTCTCAAGATACCAATCTTCTTATTTTCAGGAGTTGAAATCACATATCCTGAAGGATCCAAAGCCAATTGATAGCTTTTTCCGTCAGAAGTATAATAGGATGAACGGTCAATATCAACTGTTCTGGTTGTTCCATCCGGATTGGTTACAGTTGTTTTAGAAGTTACTTGAACAGGAGTTTCTTTCATATCCTTGTTCAGGGCTTTAGATTCTGCATTCTGAAGCTCAATATTCTGCACTTCCTGTACTTCCTGCTGTTTCACAACTTGTTTCTGTCCGTCAGAATCCTTAACAGTAGTCACGGTCGTTTTCGTAACATCTGTAACATTCTTGTTTTGGGCTTGGGTATTTATTGTAAATAAAAGAACACCAGCCATTAAAAATATCGTTTTCATAATTCTTGGTTTTAATAATTATACAAACAAATTTAGTTTCATCACACTCAAATTCGCTTATCGAATTCTGATAAAAGATTATAAAATACACACTTGAATATTTAAACCATTTTTGCGATATAAAGTTTATATTTGCACACTTTTAAAATAAGAAATAAAATGAAAGCAGGAATTGTAGGATTGCCAAATGTAGGAAAGTCAACATTATTCAATTGTTTGTCTAATGCTAAAGCACAAAGTGCAAACTTTCCGTTTTGTACAATTGAACCTAATATCGGAGTAGTGAATGTTCCGGATCCAAGAATCAATAAGTTGGAAGAATTGGTAAAGCCAGAACGCGTTCAGATGGCAACCGTAGATATAGTAGATATTGCCGGATTGGTAAAAGGAGCAAGCAAAGGCGAAGGATTAGGGAATCAATTTCTTGGAAACATCAGAGAATGTAATGCAATCATCCACGTTTTGCGTTGTTTTGATAACGATAATATAGTTCACGTTGACGGAAATGTAAATCCAATCCGCGATAAAGAAACTATCGATATCGAATTGCAATTGAAAGACTTAGAAACGGTTGAAAAACGCCTTGAAAAAGTAAACCGTGCGGCAAAAACAGGAAACAAGGAAGCGCAGGTAGAGCAAGCTTTATTAAACAGAATCCGTGAAGCATTATTGCAGGCAAAATCTGCAAGAACAATTACACCACAAAGTAACGACGAAGAAGTTTTGTTGGAATCCTTTCAATTGATTACTGCAAAACCCGTTTTATACGTTTGTAATGTAGATGAAAATTCAGCTGTAAACGGAAACAAATATGTAGATCAAGTGCGCGAATTGGTAAAAGACGAAGACGCAGAGGTAATCATTCTTTCTGTTGGAGCCGAAGCTGATATCACTGAGTTGGAAAGCTACGAAGAGCGTCAAGTGTTTCTTGAAGATATGGGATTAACCGAGCCAGGAGCTTCAGTTTTAATCCGTGCTGCCTATAAATTATTGAAACAGCAAACCTATTTCACGGCTGGTGTAAAAGAAGTTCGTGCTTGGACAATCAATATCGGAGCAACCGCGCCACAAGCCGCAGGAGTGATCCATACCGATTTCGAAAAAGGATTTATCCGTGCAGAAGTTATTTCGTATGATGATTACGTGCAATACGGTTCTGAGGCAAAAGCCAAAGAAGCAGGAAAATTCAAAGTGGAAGGAAAAGAGTATATTGTAAAGGATGGCGATGTGATGCACTTCCGTTTCAATGTATAATTCCATTTTACATATTTAATATTGAGGAGTCATTTTTGGCTCCTTTTTTGTTACTTTTAAAAATAAAATAAAAAACCATGAAAATCATCGCATTCGCTGGAAGCAACAGCTCCAAATCCATCAACAAAAAATTAGTAACCTACGCATCAAGTCTTTTTAATAATGCAGAAGTAGAAATTCTAGATTTAAGAGATTATCAGGCGCCACTTTTTAGTGTAGATGTCGAAAAGGAAATCGGTCAAGCCGAAGAAGCGCTGGCGTTCCTAGAAAAGCTGAAATCCGCCGATATGTTATTGATTTCCTTAGCAGAAAACAACGGTAACTATTCAACCGCCTTCAAGAATATTTTCGACTGGTGTTCCAGAATTGAAAAAGATGTCTTTCAAAAAAAACCAACCCTTTTGATGGCTACTTCTCCTGGCGGAAGAGGAGGAAAGGGCGTTCTGGAAATTGCCCAAAGTAACCTACCTCGTTACGGTGCAGACATTAAAGCCGTATTCTCATTGCCAAGTTTCAATGACAACTTTAATGTGGAAAACAATACGATTTCTAATGAAGAATTGGATAATGAACTCAAGCAAACCGTTTCCAATTTCAAGTTCTAATAATTGAAAAAAGCTTTCAAAATACTCGGTAAAATACTACTAGGAATCGTTGGTTTCGTTGTGGTTTATGTGCTATTTGCTTTCATTTTATCAAGAATTCCAGTAAATTCAGAAAATAAAAATAAAAACGAAGACGTCACCATCTACATCAAAACCAACGGTGTCCATACCGATATTGTCGTGCCTATAAAAACCGAATACAAGGATTGGAGCCAGAAAGTCCAGTTCGCACACATCAAATCCCAAGATTCCACTATGCAATACATCGGTTTCGGCTGGGGCGATAAAGGATTCTATCTCAACACGCCAGAATGGGCAGATTTGAAATTCAGTACCGCCTTTAACGCCGTATTTTATTTAGGAACCTCCGCCATGCACGCCACGTTTCTCAAACAGGTAAAAGAAACCGAAAGCTGTGTCAAAATCAAGATCAGTCAGGCTGAATATCAGCAATTAATCGCCTACATCGAAGAGAGTTTCCAATACGACAAAAACGGAAGCCCAATCCTCATAAACGCCACGACCTACGGTCAAAACGACAGTTTTTACGAAGCCAATCGCAAATACCATCTGTTTTACACCTGCAACACTTGGGCCAACAATGCCTTAAAAAGTGCCAACCAAAAAGCCGCACTCTGGACGCCTTCCGACACTGGTATTTTTTGTCATTATCAATAAACTTCAAAGCTTAATTTTTTATTAAATCTTTGTTCGTCAGTTTTCTATGGCAGGAAAGTTGCTTATTTTTGGGTATGAAAAACCTCATTCTAAACCTACAAAAAATCACAGTTCTCGTTATTCTTTTTATTACGACAAATTCATTCGCCCAGGATTATTCACAAGTTGATTTATTGGTAAGCAATTATCCAAAATCATTTTCAAAAGCCGAAGATTTAGCCGAAAAAATAAATAAGGATTTCACAAAGGAAGACGAGAAAGCAAGGGCAATTTTCTATTGGATTGCCACAAATATCAAATACGATGTAAAAACTTTTTATACCCAAAAAAACAACCGCCCTGTAGCTTTTACGTTTCGAAATCAGGAAGAAAAAGAAGCCAAGCAACGCCAATTCAAGCTCGATTTTGCCTTGAATGCATTCAAATCCAAGAAAGCAGTCTGCCAAGGATACACCGCCTTGTTTGATCATCTGGCAGCACTCACCGGACTCGAAAGTGTCACCGTTACTGGAACAGCAAAAACAACTGCAACCCAGATAGGCAAGCTTCCCGGAGCCAGCGACCACGCATGGAATGCCGTAAAAATCAACGGACATTGGAAATTGGTAGAACCAACCTGGGCATCCGGAGTGGTAGATCCTGCCAAGAAAATTTTCACTCCAAAATTCAACGACGGTTACTTTTTTACACCGCCAGAAATATTTGTTTATACCCATTTCCCCGACAACAAAAAATGGCTCTTGGGTGAATTTACAGAACAGGAATTTGCTTCCTACCCCTTATATTTTGGAGAATATATACGTGACGATTATACAATTCTAGCTCCAAAAACAGGAATTTTCACTGGGAAGAAATACAATACAATCGCATTCAAGATCAAAAATCTAAACCCCGAAGACCAAGTAACCTACGCTTTAACTCGTTTCAGAAAAATCGAATTGCCAGAACTGAAAGTAACCGGCGATATTACAGAATTCAATGTCTTTCTACCTGATAATTCCAACGGATATCTAACGATTTACATCAACAATAAAGGAATCGCAACCTATAAAATTCAGAGATAGTTTTAGGGCCAATTTCCAGCTTTCCATTACAAGTCCTCATTCAAAAAGCTTTTTTTCCAAGGCTGAAAAGGAGCTTCCGTTGGTCGCTCTTTACAGCCAGGAAAAAATAGCTTTTTGAATTCCGGGCTTTCCATTACAATCTGGGGCAGAGTCCGTGTTTATGTTCAAATTATTTATTTTTCATTCAAATTTGCGCTTCAAAAAACAAAAATCCTCTCCCGAAGTTTCGGGACAAAAATCTTCAACCCACTTGTCAACAAGTCTTGAAAAAATTACTTTTCAAGACTTTCTTTTTTCTTGTGAATACTGTATATTAGCACCAAATCCACAAATTTCAAATGTCAGAACAAAATCAGTATACCGAAGACAATATCCGTTCCCTCGACTGGAAAGAGCACATCAGAATGCGTCCCGGAATGTATATCGGAAAATTGGGTGACGGTTCTTCGCCAGACGATGGTATTTATATTTTATTGAAAGAGGTTCTCGACAACTGTATCGATGAGTTCGTTATGGGTGCCGGAAAAACTATTGAGGTGAGCATCAGGGATAAAACGGTTTCTGTTAGAGATTATGGCCGTGGAATTCCGCTTGGAAAAGTCGTTGATGTCGTCTCAAAAATGAATACGGGTGGAAAATATGATTCGCTTGCCTTCAAGAAATCCGTAGGTTTAAATGGTGTCGGAACCAAGGCGGTAAACGCTTTGTCTAATTATTTCAGGGTAGAATCTGTTCGTGAGGACAAACAAAAAGCGGCCGAATTTTCTGCGGGAAATTTAGTTCTGGAGGAAGACGTGATCGATACAACAAAGCGAAAAGGAACAAAAGTTACCTTTACGCCAGATGAAGCCATCTTTAAAAACTACAAATTCAGGAACGAATATGTGGTGAAAATGCTGAAAAATTATTGCTACCTGAACACAGGCTTGACAATAATCTACAACGGTGAAAAATATTTTTCTGAAAACGGATTGAAGGATTTGTTGGAAGAAAACATTGCAGAAGACGATTTGGTGTATCCGATTATCCATCTGCTTGGCGATGATATCGAAATTGCGTTGACACACAGCAAGTCGCAATATTCTGAGGAATATCACTCTTTTGTGAACGGTCAGAATACGACACAGGGAGGAACGCACTTGGTGGCTTTTCGTGAAGCGGTTGTAAAGACAATTCGTGAGTTTTACAACAAAGGTTTTGAACCTTCCGATATCCGTAAATCAATCGTGAGTGCGGTTTCAGTAAAAGTGATGGAACCTGTTTTTGAATCGCAGACCAAGACCAAATTGGGTTCAACCGATATGGGTCCAGATTTGCCTTCGGTTCGAACTTTTGTCAATGACTTCGTAAAGAATAAACTAGATAATTTTCTACATAAAAATCCCGAAACGGCAGATTTGCTTTTGCGTAAAATTCTACAAGCCGAAAGAGAACGTAAAGAGCTTTCTGGAATCCGAAAGTTGGCAAAAGACAGGGCAAAGAAAGCCAATCTTCACAACAAGAAATTGCGTGATTGCCGCGTGCATTTGACCGATATTAAAAACCCAAGATATTTAGAAAGTACGCTTTTCATCACTGAGGGAGATTCTGCTTCGGGTTCGATTACAAAATCTCGTGACGTGAATACGCAAGGCGTTTTCAGTTTGCGTGGAAAGCCTTTGAATTCGTACGGAATGAGCAAGAAAATTGTGTATGAAAATGAAGAATTTAATTTGCTTCAGGCGGCCTTGAATATTGAGGAAGACATGGGCGATTTGCGTTACAACAATATCGTAATCGCAACCGATGCTGATGTTGATGGAATGCACATTCGATTGTTGCTGATCACATTCTTCCTGCAATTTTTTCCAGAATTGATCAAGGAAGGTCATCTGTATATTCTCCAAACGCCATTGTTCAGGATTCGAAATAGAAAGGAAACGATTTATTGCTATTCGGAACAGGAGCGTATTGATGCGATTGAAAAATTAAAGCCAAAACCAGAAATCACACGATTTAAAGGTTTGGGTGAAATTTCTCCGGATGAATTCAAGAATTTCATTGGAGAAACCATTCGTTTGGATCCTGTGATGATGGACAAAGGAACTTCAATCGAACAACTTTTGTCGTTTTATATGGGAAAAAACACCCCTGACAGACAGAAATTCATCATCAACAACTTGAAGGTTGAATTGGATGTGGTGGAGAAGTAGCTAATTTTTCGTTTTTGATTTTTTAATATGCAAGACAATCTTCAAAATAACTTTTTTCATCAGATAGTTTTGCTTTTGCAAGAGGCTAGGCTGCAGGTTGTGAGAACGGTAAATCACACAATGGTTTACACGTATTATAACATTGGAAAAATGATTGTTGAAGAAGAACAGAATGGAAAAGAGCGTGCTGAATATGGAAAACACTTGCTGGACTTTCGCAAAGATTGACGGAGGAATTTGGAAAAGGGTTTTCAGTTAGAAATTTAGAGCAAATAAGAAAGTTTTTTATCACCTACTCAAATTCGCAGACACTGTCTGCGAATTCTGATTCAGAGCAAATATCCGAGACACTGTCTCGTATTTCTAAAGTTGATGAAAAATCGTCGACAGTGTCTGCGAATTTTGAAACTACGAATTTACCGTTCGTTTTAACGTGGTCAGAAGATAACCAACAAATTTTTGCAAGCAAATACAAAACAGTTTTGCCAAGTAAAGAAGTTTTAGAGCAATTAATCAAGCAAAATTAATCTTCAGATTTAAAATTTGAGTTAAATAACATGGACGAAGAAGAAAATTTAGAGCCAATAGAAGAAGGTCAAGAATCGACGGAATCTTCGGGGCAGCATTTTTACGACAACCAAGAAGACGACAGTCAGGATACCATCACCAAGGTAACTGGAATGTACAAGGATTGGTTCTTGGACTATGCGTCTTACGTAATTCTGGAGCGTGCCGTTCCTGCGATTGAAGACGGTTTCAAGCCGGTACAGCGTAGAATCATGCACTCGATGAAGGAGCTGGACGACGGTCGTTACAACAAAGTAGCCAACATTGTCGGGCATACGATGCAGTATCATCCTCACGGTGATGCGAGTATCGGCGATGCTATGGTGCAAATCGGGCAAAAGGATCTGCTGATCGACATGCAAGGAAACTGGGGAAATATTCTCACAGGCGATGGTGCCGCGGCATCTCGTTACATTGAGGCGAGAATCAGTAAATTAGGCCATGATATTTTATATTCTCCAAAAATTACTTCTTGGCAAGCTTCTTATGACGGAAGACGAAACGAACCGATAAATCTTCCGGTAAAATTCCCGCTTTTGCTAGCTCAAGGTGCCGAAGGAATTGCCGTTGGACTTTCGATGAAAGTCTTGCCACACAATTTCAATGAACTGATTGACAGTTCGATAAAAATATTGAAAGGAAGATCGTTCACTTTATACCCTGATTTCCCAACAGCTGGTATTGCTGATGTCTCCAATTATAATGATGGAATGCGTGGCGGTCGTGTTCGAGTTCGTGCCAAAATTGGTCAACTCGATAAGCAAACGTTGGTGATTACCCAGATTCCATTTTCAACGAACACTGGATCTTTGATTGAAAGTATCTTGAAAGCCAATGAAAAAGGAAAAATCAAGATCAAGAAAATTGAAGACAATACGGCAGCAGAAGTTGAGATTTTAATTCATCTTTTTCCTGGGGTTTCTCCTGATAAGACCATCGATGCGCTTTTTGCCTTTACAGCCTGTGAAACTTCGGTAGCGCCTTTGGGATGTATTATCGAAGACCACAAGCCAAGGTTTCTCGGAGTTTCCGAAATGTTGAAAATTTCTACTTTCAGAACGGTTGATTTGTTGAAAAGAGAGCTTGAAATTCAGTTGGATGAATTGGAAGAGCAATGGCATTTCCTCTCCTTGGAACGTATTTTTATTGAAAATAGAATTTACCGCGATATTGAAGAAGAATCAACTTGGGAAGGCGTCATCAGGGCTATTGATGAAGGATTGAAACCGTACACCAAGCATTTGAAACGTGCCGTAACTGAAGAGGATATTACGCGTCTGACGGAAATCCGAATCAAGCGTATTTCGAAATTTGATATCGATAAAGCCCAGGAAAAGATTGAAGCTTTAGAAGGTGATATCGAACAAGTGAAATATGATTTGGAACATATTACTGACTTTGCAATTGCTTTTTTTACGAAATTAAAAGAGAAATACGGAAAAGGCAGAGAGCGTCTAACCGAACTGCGAATTTTCGATGATATTGAAGCAACAAAAGTGGTTTTGAGAAATACAAAATTATACGTCAACCGCGAGGAAGGTTTCATTGGAACCGGACTTAAAAAAGACGAATACGTTGCCGATTGTTCTGATATTGATGATATTATTGTTTTTCTTCGCGACGGAACCATGATGGTTTCCAAAGTGGATGAAAAGAAGTTCATCGGCAAAGACATCATTCACGTGGCGATTTTTGACAAGCAAGACAAGCGAACGATTTATAATATGATTTACCGTGACGGGAAATCCGGACCTTCGTACATCAAGCGTTTCAATGTTTCCGGGATTACAAGGGACAAGGCTTATGCGCTTTCGCAAGAAAAGCCAGGGTCTCAGGTACTTTATTTTTCGCATAATCCGAATGGTGAAGCGGAAGTCATTACGATTTTACTACGCCAAGTAGGTTCTGTAAAAAAGCTGAAATTTGATATTGATTTTGCCGATTTGGCGATCAAAGGAAGAGCTTCGAAAGGGAATTTGGTGACCAAATATCCGATCAAGAAAATCGAATTAAAAGAAAAGGGAATTTCTACTTTAAAACCAAGAAGAATCTGGTTTGACGATACTGTTCAAAAACTAAATGTAGATGGAAGAGGAGAGTTGTTGGGTGAGTTCCGTCCAAATGACCGACTTTTGATTATCAATCAATCAGGAAAATTGAAAACTATTATTCCTGAATTAACTACACATTTTGATGAAGATATGGTGGTGTTGGAAAAATGGATTCCCAAGAAACCAGTTTCGGCCATTTATTACGACGGAGAAAAAGAAAAATATTTCATCAAACGTTTCTTGATAGAAAACGAAAATAAAGAAGAAATTTTCATCACCGAACATCCAAAATCTCAATTGGAAATAGTCTCTACAGATTATCGTCCGGTTGCCGAGATTGTTTTTACCAAAATTAAAGGCGTTCAGAAAGATAACCAGACCATTGATTTGGAAAATTTTATTGCTGTAAAAGGAATTAAAGCAATCGGTAATCAATTGACGGGTGAAAAGTTAAAGCAGGTCAATCTTTTAGAGCCATTGCCTTATGAACCTCCAGTGGAAGAAATTCCAGAGGAGATAGAAGTTATTGAAGAGGATTTTGGTGATGTCCAATTAGACGACGACGGACAAATCACTTTGAGCTTAGATTAAAAAGAAACTCCTGCCGAAAGACAGGAGTTTCTTTTTTAGTAGGAACTATGAGGAAGTTGTTGCTTGATGGCAGATGATTTTGTAAACATTCGAACTATGACGCCATATTTAGTGTTCCATTCAAGTGTAATAAAATTGCGATCTTCGGAAGCATCTTTACAGTTTTCCCATTCGATTAAATAACAGCCAATTGCATTCTTTTCATTCTTTATTTTCTCAGATAAGGTTTCAATGGTTTCCAACATGGAAGGAGATAGAACTTCATTGTCTATTCCGTTTAATTCGGCCATCAATACATCATTGAATTTAGAATTATATTCATAATAACCTTCTTTTCTGAATTTCTGTACAATATCCGATTGGCTTTCCTGAAAAGAATATTCCTTGTCAAGACTGCAGCTGATGAGGAAGAATAGGAATATGACTGATTTTAAAAGAGGTTTCATAAATTTTTAGTTATCAATTTGTTGCTGTAATAATAAACCGCTGCACAGATTGGAAAGCAGGAAGCGTTCTTGATTGTCAGTAGTTTTTAGGAATACCATTCCTCTGTCGATGAGGGAAACGGCGGCTACTGATTTATTATTGGCATCAAAGATTTCATATCCAACAGAGCCAAATAGAATAGATTTTGGTCCTTTTTTAGAAGCTACCTTGGTTATAGGCTTCAAAGTATAATAGTTTTTTTCGTCGAAAGCAAAAACGCCAGTGTAGTTGTCTGCTTTCAATTGCGAGGCCTGATTGTCCAAAATCAATTGCCAAGGTTTGATACCATTTTCTACATATACTTGTAGGTAAAAGAAACTGTTGACGTTGGTTTCGATGTTAACCAAGTCATGAAAAATATTTAGGACACTATTAGGATTTTTTCCAATTGTCAAGCTTTCAGAATCAAAAGCCGAAGAGGCATAAACATCAGAAATTCTGTTTTCATGATCATTCAATTGAAAATAAAATGCCTGATTGCGATTGATGTATTCTTTGGAAATAATATCAGGATAGAAGAAATCGCCTGTTCCGGTTGAAATTCCTACTCTTGAATTACCTCCCTTGGTCCATGATCTTTTTACTTTAGAAGTTTTAAAATTGCCAAATTCTAATTTCTGATTGATAAGAATTCCTTGGCGTCCTTTTACTGATAATTCTTCGGTATTACTTGTATCATTGTCACTCAAAGCGGGTTTCAATGGAGTGCATCCTTGCATAGTAATTAGCGTGATTACTGCTAATAATATTCGTTTCATTTTTATTAAATTGATTGATGATGTGTATTAGAACGCTAAATAGTTCATTTTGTTACATGTTTTGGAAAAATAAAATGGAACTTCTTACTTCTAGGGATGCTTCTATATTCTATTTATAACTTCATTTCCTTATATTTGCAATCCTGAAAAGTATACGTAAAAAGTGAGTCAGATAAACAAATTAAAAATTCTCAATGATCCCATTTATGGGTTCATTACCATTCCCGATACCCTTATTTACGATCTAGTGCAGCATCCTTATTTCCAAAGATTAAGACGCATTTCGCAAATGGGATTATCGTATTTGGTTTATCCAGGAGCGCATCATACACGTTTTCATCACGCTTTGGGTTGCATGCACATCATGCAGAAAGCCGTTGAAGTCATCCGTTTCAAGGGAACTGAAATCTCAAAGGAAGAAGAACGTGCTTTATACGTTGCGATACTTTTGCACGACATCGGTCACGGGCCTTTCTCGCACGCAATGGAGCACAGTATCGTTGAAGACGTCAACCATGAGTCAATTTCATTATTGTTTATGGACAAGCTCAATGCCGAATTTAATGGCGAGTTGAGTCTTGCAATACAAATCTTCAAGGGCGATTACCACAGGAAATTTATGTTGCAGTTGATATCAAGTCAGCTGGATATGGACAGGATGGATTACCTGAAACGCGATAGTTTTTACAGCGGTGTAGCCGAAGGAAACATCAATTCCGACAGGTTAATCCAAATGATGACGGTGGTGGAGGATGTTCTGGTGATTGAAGAAAAAGGAATCTATTCCGTAGAGAAATTCCTGATGGCAAGACGATTGATGTATTGGCAAGCTTATCTTCATAAAACTAGTCTAGTGGCGGAATTAATTTTGACGAAAGTCCTAAAAAGAGCGAAAGAATTAACGCAAAAAGGCATTGTTTTAAATTGTAGCGCATCACTTTCCTTCTTTCTGCAGAATAAAATCACATTGGAATCTTTTGATGACGCAACACTCGATTTGTTTGCCCAACTGGATGATTTTGATATCATCAGCGCCTTGAAAAATTGGCAATCACATGATGATTATGTTTTAAAATCACTCAGCAGAATGATCATCAACCGCGATTTATTGAAGATAAAAATAAGCGAGGAAAAGTTTTCTCAGGAAGATGCCGATGTTTATATTACAACCTTTGCCAAGCTAAATAACATATCCTTGCACGATGCTGGATATTTTGTTTACAAAGGAAAAATAAAAAACCAAGCCTACAACAAGGAGGCCGAACCCATAAGGATATACAAGAAAGACAAGTCAATTGAAGATGTTGTAACCGCTTCTGACCAATTGAATATAAAAGCCTTGACCAAACCGGTGACCAAATTTTATATTTGTTTTCCAAAAGTACTTGCCGAAAATTAACAATTAAAAATCTATTTTTTATATTTTTGTCGGGATGAAATTTACAGCAGAACAAATAGCAGGTATTTTAGAAGGTGAAGTAGTAGGAAATCCTAATGCTGAAGTTTCAAGATTGTCTAAGATAGAAGAAGGAACAGATGGCTCGCTAACATTTTTAAGCAATCCTAAGTACCACAATTTCATATATTCAACTCAAGCTTCAGTAACTATTGTCAACCAATCTTTTGTGCCAGAAGCTCCCATTTCTACTACACTTATTAAGGTAGAAGATGCCTATGGCGCTTTTTCAAAGATATTGGCATTTTACGACCAAGTAAAACACAACAAAAACGGAATCGAACAACCATCTTCCATCTCGGAAAATGTTAAATATGGCTCCGATTTTTATCTCGGAAGCTTCAGCTACATTGGAAATAACGTCACAATCGGAAACAATGTAAAGATATATCCCAATGCATTTGTCGGCGATAATGTTGTTATCGGCGATAATGTGATTATTTTTGCAGGAGCGAGGATTTATTCAGAAACCATTATCGGAAACTATTGTGCCATTCATTCTGGAGCAATCATCGGAGCAGATGGTTTTGGCTTTGCGCCAAATGCCGACGGAACTTACACAAAGATTCCACAGATAGGTAACGTTATATTAGAAGATTATATAGATATCGGAGCGGCCACAACAATTGACAGAGCTACAATGGGTTCAACCATCATCAGGAAAGGGGTGAAGCTCGACAACCAGATACAGATTGCCCATAACGTAGAAATTGGTGAAAATACCGTAATTGCCGCCCAAACGGGTGTTGCAGGCTCAACCAAAATCGGAAGTAATTGCATAATAGGCGGCCAGGTTGGAATTGCTGGGCATATTACCATCGGAAATAATGTTAGAATCCAAGCTCAAACAGGTGTAGGTAAAAATATTAAGGATGGCGAAATAATACAAGGAAGCCCTGCATTTGGTTATAATGATTATAGCAAATCCTATGTTCATTTCAGAAACTTGCCGAAAATAGTTACTGAAATCGAAGAATTAAAGAAGAAGATTAATAAATAAGTATAATAAAAACCAAAAAACAATGGTTAAACAGACAACCATCCAAAACGAAATTTCTCTAACAGGAGTAGGACTCCATACGGGAAAAGAAGTGAAAATGACTTTTAAGCCAGCACCAGTCAACAATGGTTTTACATTTGTAAGAGTTGATTTGGAAGGCCAACCTATTATTGAAGCTGATGCCAATTATGTGGTAAATACGCAAAGAGGCACAAACCTTGAAAAATTAGGAGTAAAAATCCAAACTTCAGAGCACGTTTTGGCGGCATTTGTTGGTTGTGATGTGGACAATGTTATTATAGAATTAAACGCTTCAGAGCCTCCAATCATGGATGGTTCGTCAAAATATTTTGTAGAAGCAATTGAAAAGGCAGGAATTGTTGAGCAAGAAGCAGAACGAAAATACTATGTAGTAAAAGAAGTAATTTCTTTTGTAGATGAAGCTACTGGAAGTGAAATTCTAGTAATGCCAAGCGATGACTATCAGGTAACTGCAATGGTTGATTTTGGTACAAAAGTACTAGGAACTCAAAATGCTACGATGAAAAATATTGGTGCTTTCAAAAAAGAAATCGCCGATGCAAGAACGTTTAGCTTTCTTCACGAATTAGAATCATTACTTGAAAATGGTTTGATTAGAGGAGGAGATCTAAACAATGCCATTGTTTATGTTGATAAGGAAATTTCCGATGCAACAATGGAGAACTTGAAAGTAGCCTTCGGGAAAGAAAAAATTTCGGTTAAACCAAACGGAATATTAGACAACCTTACTTTGCATTATCCAAATGAAGCGGCAAGACACAAATTGCTTGATGTGGTTGGAGATCTAGCTTTAATTGGAACCCGAATCAAAGGAAAAGTTATTGCGAATAAACCTGGTCATTTTGTGAATACGCAATTCGCAAAAAAGATGGCCAAAATCATCAAGATTGAACAAAGAAATCATGTTCCGGTTTATGATTTGAACCAGGAGCCGTTGATGGATGTCAATAAGATCATGACGATGTTGCCACACCGTCCACCTTTCTTGTTGATCGATAAAATCTTCGAACTATCAGATGTACATGTTGTTGGTTTGAAAAATGTAACGATGAACGAACCATTTTTCGTCGGACATTTTCCAGATGCACCTGTAATGCCGGGCGTTTTAATTGTTGAGGCAATGGCACAATGTGGAGGAATCTTGGTTTTAAGTACAGTTCCAGACCCTGATAATTACCTTACTTTCTTTATGAAAATAGACAATGTGAAGTTCAAACATAAAGTGTTGCCAGGTGATACTTTAATATTCAAATGTGATTTAATAACTCCAATAAGAAGAGGAATCTGCCACATGCAGGCAAATGCTTATGCAAACGGAAAACTAGTAGCGGAAGCAGAATTAATGGCGCAAATTGCCAAAAAACAATAATTTTTTTGTTGATTTGATTAATCGTTTATTCGGTTAATCGATTAGACAGTAAAACGATAAACAAAAAAAATGAATCAACCACTTGCTTATGTTCATCCGGGAGCTAAAATAGCTAAAAACGTTGTAATTGAGCCTTTTACAACAATCCATAACAACGTAGTTATTGGAGACGGAACTTGGATAGGTTCAAATGTTACCATTATGGAAGGGGCACGAATCGGAAAGAATTGCAATATTTTTCCCGGAGCTGTCATTTCGGCCATACCGCAGGATTTAAAATTTGGAGGAGAAGATTCTCTTGTAATTATAGGGGACAACGTAACCATCAGGGAATGTGTAACCATCAATAGAGGAACCATTGCTTCAGGACAAACCGTTATCGGGAACAATTGTCTTATCATGGCAACGGCACATATTGCCCACGATTGCCATGTTGGAAATAATGCGATTATCGTGAACGGTGTTTTGCTTGGCGGACACGTAACGGTTGGAAATTATGCCATCATCGGCGGACTTTCGGCAGTACACCAATTCATCAGCATCGGTGATCACGCGATGATTTCGGGTGGATCTTTGTTGAGAAAAGATGTTCCTCCGTTTACAAAAGCGGCAAAAGAACCACTTTCATACGTCGGAATTAACTCTGTTGGATTAAGAAGAAGAGGTTTTTCAACTGAGAAAATCAGGGAGATTCAGGAAATCTACAGGATCTTATACCAAAAAAATTACAATACCACTCAAGCTTTGGGAATCATCGAAGCAGAAATGGAAGCAACTCCAGAAAGAGACGAAATCATACAGTTCATTAGAAACTCTTCGAGAGGTGTCATGAAAGGATATACAGGAAGTTTCTAAAAGAAAACAAATTAGCAAATTAACAAACAACGAATAAACATATAAAATGGCATCTACATCAGATATTAGAAACGGATTATGCATCAAGTTCAATCACGATATTTATAAAATTATTGAGTTCTTACACGTTAAGCCAGGGAAAGGACCTGCTTTCGTTAGAACAAAATTAAAAAGTTTAACCAACGGAAAAGTATTGGACAATACCTTTTCTGCAGGACATAAGATTGACGAAGTTCGTGTTGAAACACATGAATTTCAATTCTTGTATGCAGAAGGTGATTTATATAACTTCATGCACACTGAAACGTACGAGCAAATTCAATTGAACAAGGCTATCCTTGACGCACCTGAATTGTTGAAAGAAGGAACAACTGTAAAAGTGATCATAAATGCTGAGACTGAAGCACCTTTATCAGTTGATATGCCTGCTTCAGTTGTTTTGGAGGTAACGTATTCTGAGCCAGGAGTAAAAGGGAATACTTCTACAAATGCTACAAAGCCAGCAACTGTTGAAACGGGAGCAACTGTAAACGTTCCGTTGTTCATCAACGAAGGTGATAAAATTAAAATTGATACCGCTACAAGCTCTTATATGGAGCGCGTAAAAGAGTAATAAATTTGATTATGAGATAATTTGATAATTTGAAAATGCATCACAAGTTTTTCAATTCTCAAATTATCTCATTTACAAATCTTCAAATCAAATATGAAGTTTCCAAAAGTCCATTCTTTAAAAGAAATTGCTGCAATCATCAATACTGATTATGTTGGTGATGATAACTTCCCAGTTCACGGCATGAACGAGATTCATGTGGTTGAGCCTGGGGATATTGTTTTTGTTGACCATCCGAAATACTACGACAAGGCTCTGCAATCGGCGGCAACGATTGTTTTAATCAATAAAAATGTAGAATGTCCTGAAGGAAAAGCGCTTCTTATTTCTGATGATCCGTTTAGGGATTTCAACAAATTGACCAATCATTTCAGACCGTTCCAGTTTTCGAATGTATCTATTTCGCCTTCGGCAAAAATAGGAGCCGGAACCATCATTCAGCCGAATACTTTTATCGGACATAATGTTGTTATCGGTAAGAATTGCTTGATTCATTCCAATGTTTCCATTTATGACAATACCGTAATTGGAGATAACGTGATGATCCACGCAGGAACTATCCTTGGAGCTGATGCTTTTTATTACAAGAAGCGTCCAGAAGGTTTTGACCAATTGATTTCTGGCGGAAGAGTAGTCATAGAAGATAATGTTGGGATTGGAGCTCTTTGTACCATCGATAAAGGAGTTACGGGTGATACGACTATTGGCGAAGGAACAAAACTAGACAATCAAGTGCATGTTGGACATGACACAGTGATTGGTAAAAAATGCCTTATCGCTTCACAAACCGGAATTGCAGGTTGTGTAATCATCGAGGATGAAGTTACGCTTTGGGGACAAGTAGGAACCACAAGTGGCATCAGAATTGGATCGAAGGCTGTGGTGATGGGGCAAACAGGTGTTACCAAATCAGTTGAAGGAGGGAAAACCTACTTCGGAACGCCGATTGAAGAATCTCGTGAAAAGCTGAAACAATTGGCAAATATCAAGAAGATACCGCAAATACTCGAAAAACTAAAATAATTATGTCTGCTAAAAAGATAGTTCAGGATTTTTATAAATCGGATGCCTTGATTGATGCCAAGGTAATGGCGGAATATTTGCATCCAGAGGTAATTTTAGAATGGAACAGTACCAAAGGTTTTCTGAAACTTGGTTATGACGAGATCATTTCGCTGACTGAAAATATGAGCAAGGCCTATATTCGATCAAAAGCCAGAATCAACCCGATTATTGTGGAGAAAAACATGGTTTCGTTGCGCTTTTCACACTATGTCAAGACTTTCGAAAACCCACGCGAAGAAATGCTCTTGGCACATTTTTTTGTGATTTGGGAAATCAAGGACGACAAATTGTTCCGCGGTTACCAAATGAGTCAAATTTCTTAAGCCAATGAAATGGCGAGGTATTACAGTTTCCTATCCCAAAGAAGTAATACTTATAAAAATTACCTGTATTGCCTGGCTCATTGCCAAAATCATTTCCTTCAAAGTTTGGACTATTGACAGGTATTTTCCCGTTGCTCCAGTTTTTGATTTTTTATCTTTCCCAAATCAATTTCATCTTATTCTTTATGCAATTTCTTTGATAGGAATTGCGAGTATTTTTCTCTTTCCCAATGAAAAAATAATCCTGATAGGCGTCATCATCCTCGAGTTATTCTCGTGTAGTTTGGACTATATGCGATGGCAACCTTGGGAATATCAATATTTGCTTACTCTTGTTTTTTTTCTTTTTGCAAAAGATAGAAAAAAGTTTCTTTCGCTTTTTACTTTTTTGTTAGCGGCAACTTACGTCTTTAGTGGGATACATAAATTCAGCGGAAGCTTCCTCTATACTTTTTGGGATAAGATAGTCTTGTATCGATTGTTTGGTCTTTCTTATAGCGAGTTTATGAATCCGCTTTATCATTATTCTGGGTTGATGCTGTCGGTTGTTGAAGTGGCTATTGGAGTCGGTATCTTATTTGTTCGAACCAGAAAATATTTTGCTCTTGTTGCCATCATTATGCATCTCATCATCGTTCTGATTTTTGGACCTTCGGGCTTGAATTACAACATCATCATCTTTCCTTGGAACTTGGCCATGATGGCGCTAGTTGGTGTATTGTTCTATAAAAATGCAGAGCCAAACTTTTCCCTTTCATTCTTTAGGAGCAAGCTTAATGTGGGTGCATTTCTTTTTGTTGGTGTGATGCCTGTTCTTTGCCTTTTCGGGAAATGGGATGATTATTTGTCGTTTAATTTATATTCTGGAAATATAAAAACACTGGTAGTCTGTGTGGAAGATCTAGAAGAATATCCCGAATTGAAACCCTATCAATCTACCGCAAGAAGCAGCAGGTATTGCAATGATAGCTACTTGATTAATACCACAACATGGGCACTGGACGAGTTGAAAGTTGCGGTATATCCGGAGGAAAGAGTGTTCAGGAAACTACAGGAAAGCTTTGAAGGGAAATATCCAAAGGTTAAAAAAACATTTGTTTATTACACCTATCCGTACGGAAATAAAAATATAAGGCTGGTAGAGTAAAATTCTATTGCGATTTTTCCTGTTTTTGCTTTACACTTTGCCTCTAAAAACCTATTTTTGCATCACCATTTCAAAAAATAATTAAAAAGATATATTATGAGCGTTTTAGTAAACAAAGATTCTAAAATAATTGTTCAGGGTTTTACAGGGAGTGAAGGTACTTTTCACGCTTCTCAAATGATTGAATACGGAACAAACGTTGTAGGTGGTGTTACTCCAGGAAAAGGAGGAACTACTCACTTGGAGCGTCCAGTTTTCAACACTGTGAAGGATGCTGTAGAGCAAGCCGGAGCTGATACAACAATCATTTTCGTTCCGCCAGCTTTTGCTGCTGACGCAATTATGGAAGCTGCAGATGCTGGAATCAAAGTAATCATCACTATTACTGAAGGTATTCCGGTTGCAGACATGATCAAAGCTTACGCTTATATTCAAAATAAAGAGTGCCGTTTAATCGGGCCAAACTGTCCAGGGGTAATCACTCCGGGTGAAGCTAAGGTTGGTATCATGCCAGGTTTCGTTTTCAAAAAAGGTAACGTAGGTATCGTTTCTAAATCAGGAACGTTGACGTATGAGGCGGCTGACCAAGTGGTAAAACAAGGTTTGGGAATCACAACTGCTATTGGTATCGGTGGAGATCCAATCATCGGAACTACTACTAAGGAAGCGGTTGAATTGTTGATGAACGATCCAGAAACTGAAATCATCATCATGATTGGTGAAATTGGAGGTCAACTTGAAGCTGATGCTGCTAAATGGGTGAAAGCTGACGGTAACCGTAAGCCAGTTGTAGGTTTCATCGCAGGTGAAACAGCTCCAAAAGGAAGAACAATGGGTCACGCAGGTGCAATCGTTGGTGGTGCTGATGATACAGCCGAAGCTAAAAAACGCATCATGAGAGAAAACGGAATCCACGTAGTTGACTCTCCTGCTGAAATCGGTAAAAAAGTAAAAGAAGTATTGGGTTAATACTTGAGGCAAGAGAAAAGAGCCAAGAGGCAATACCAATAAAACCTATAAATAAGGCTCCACTTTTAGAGTGGAGCTTTTTCTTTAAAGTGTTTATTCGTTTATTTGGTTGTACTTCAGATAGCTAATGACCGAATAAACGAATTCACGAATAAACAAATACACAATTTATGTACAAAGAATTAAAGAAATTCAAAACCTATAGCATCTTTGGCTTCAGACCAGAGGAGAGCCTAGAAACTGTTTGCAACGCACCCGAAGATGGGAGTGGTGTATTCTTGGTTTATGATATAGTAGATGGCGAAAGGGAATTGATTATGGTAGGTTCTACCGGAACAATCCAAAACGACGGAACGTTGAAGAGCAAAAACGGTGGCCTATACGACAAGATCGTAAACGGACACCAATTTGCCAAGACAGGAAGAAAGTATTCTTGGCCGGCACAAATGAAGCTCGAAAACATGGGGCGTATTGAGGTAGATTGGTTTGTAACCTTCAACGAGAAGAACAAGGTGATCCCAACTTTTGTAGAAGGGCAAATATTGCAAAACTATTTGGACGAGAACGGGAAGTTGCCAAGATGGAACGTGGCGTTCTAAGACTACAACAGAGATAAATTACCGAAGGCCTTACAAATTGTAAGGCTTTTTTTATTTTAAAGAATTGGTTTTTATATATTTGACGACTTATATTTATTTTATGAAAAAACTTTACTTTTTGGTTATAGTAATCTTTGCGGTGGTTAGTGTTAAAGGACAGGTTATTAATTTTCCTGATGGTACTTTTAAAAGCAAATTAGTATACTATACAGACATTGCTAAAAATCTAGAAGGGGTCTATTTTAAGGTTGATGCTAACAACAATGGTCAAATAGAGGTTAGTGAAGCTCTTCAGGTTAGTGAATTGGATTTAACACAGGGAGTTGGTTATTTTATTGGGAACTTTGCGGGTCTTGAGTATTTTACAAATTTAAAAACATTCAAAACGGTTTCACCTTCGTTATCTACTTTTGATATAAGTGCACTTACGAACTTAACAACCCTTAGTTTTACTAATAGTAATCTCACTAATCTAATTTTTGACACGAGTACTTCATTATTAGAAGATCTTGATATCACCCAAAATCTATTCCAGTCTTTAGATGTTTCAGGAATGGAATATCTCAGGATTTTAAAATGTGGTAAAAATAGTTTGTTGAGTTTGAATATTTCAGGTTGTATAAATTTGACGACTTTGGAATGTTCAGAGAACGAACTTACAGTATTGAATCTGACGGATTGTATAAACCTAGCAAATTTGAATTGTGCAAAAAATAATCTTACAGCATTAGATGTAACTCCTAATATAAATATTGAGGAGTTGCTATGTGAAGAAAATCAAATAGGATCGCTAGATGTTAGCATGTTGGAAAATTTAAAAAGTCTACAATGTCATACAAATGGAATGACCGTTTTGAATATGGATGGTCTGGAGAATATAGAGAAATTGAATTGTTCAACTAATGTTTTATCAAGTATTAATGTAGGAGGTCTAGTGCATTTGAAAAAGTTAGAATGTTTTGATAATCAACTATCAGAAATAAGTGTGGGCGAACTCATTGATCTTGAGATATTAAATTGCAATAACAACTTAATTACCGCGCTAGATGTAGAAGGAAAAACTAAGTTAAAAAATTTAAAGTTTTCTAATTGTCCTATTTCTACTATCACTCTTACTGGTTTAGATACGATAATGCAAATAGAGTGTAATAATACAGCCCTAGGAGAAATAGATATTAGCGGACTTACAACTTTATTAGCTTTAACTTGTACTAATTCGAATATTTCAACTTTGAATTTATCGGGTGCAACTTCGTTGATAGGGCTGTATTGTTCGAATAATCAAATTGAATCTTTGAATTTAAATGGTTTAAGCCATCTGAAATATTTTAACTGCGATCATAATTTATTAACTTCTTTAAATTTGACAGG
>NZ_JBMGQS010000016.1:0-82700 GCF_049060005.1 Flavobacterium sp. PLA-1-15
TGCAAATTGCGCTGTATCAGGTAGTGTGACAGTAGCTGTCATCGATCCAGAAAATTGTCCACCATTATCCGAAAGAGTGTATGCAGATATGCAAAATTGGAGCTCAATACTCACAGGTGGCGTGGCAAATGCCGGAAATGCCATTGATGGAAATCCACAAACGTATTCTACTATCGTTACAGGATTGGGATTGTTAGGAATCGGAACTACATGGCAAAACTTGCAATGGGAAGAAACCATTTCTGCCGGAACGCCTGTAACCTTAAAGTTAGGTTCAGAATATAGCGGAGTAGTGGTTGCCGGAGCTTATTCTGTCATCGGAACAAAACGAAATGCACAGGGGATTCCAATTGATATTGGTGTACTCCAACCCGTTTCAGGTTCTCTTGTAGATCTTTTGCCGGGACAAAATACATTCGAATATACTTTTGTTCCATCCAACAATACTGGTCCGAAAGCCTATGATGGTGTTAGAATAATTGTAGGTTCGGTTTTAAGTATTGCACAAAACGTTCGCGTCTATGAAGCTTATTACAATCAAGAAGTTACCCAAACAGCTTGTAACGAAGACGATGTGAAAGATGTATTTTACGGAGCCATCGATTTAGGAGTTGGTGTAGCCAATGCAACGGTAGGCGTAGATAATGCTTTTGACGCAGTCGATAATAATGACGCAACATTTGCTACAATGTTTAGCGGTGTTGGCGTATTATCCGCTTCAGATTTGACTGTTTCGTTCAGAACACCAACACTTGAAGGCGATTCGCTGGAAATTTTACTATCACGACCTGCAACTGTATTGGATGTAAATTTATTGACAAGTTTCTCAATCCAATTGTATTTGGGAAATACTCCTGTCGGAAATCCAATCAATGCGAATTCAACATTATTAAGCTTAACACTTTTAAATGGCGGAACACAAGCAATGCTGACTCTTGTTCCTCAAACTGCAATCTACGACAAAGTGAAAATCAGGTTTGGAGGTGTTGCATCAGTATTGGATTTTTTAAGGGTGCACGAAATTTCAAGAAAGGCAGATACTTCAATCGCTGGAGCGGATGTCAATAATAGTGTGAATGCCTGTCAAGGCGAAACCATCGCATTGGAAATGGAAGCCGCTCCTTGTACAACCTATATTTGGTATGATGCAGAAGTCGGTGGAAATGTAGTTTCAAATGGAACAAGTTTTACTGTACCAGCTGATTTGGCATCAGGAACCTATACCTATTATATTCAACCGGTTCGTTTTGGTTGTGCTGTTTACGAAAGAGGAATTGTTACTTTAGTCGTGGGCGAAACAGCGCCACCAACAGCGATTACACAAGTATCCATAAATGGCTCAGCAACAACTACAATCTGCAGCGAATCTGGAAATGTAACCTTACAGGCTACTTTAAACGCAGGAATTACCATAACAAATCCTATCTTTTATTGGTATGCTTCCAACGAAGCAACAGCAGTTCCAATTGCCGGAGCCACAACAGCAACTTTGGAATTAACGGGACTTGCTCCAGGAACCTATACTTATTATGTCGGAATAAGTTCAGACGAATATTGCCAAACAGCTCTTGCAGATCGCTTTCCAATAACATTTACAATTTTGCCTTTTTCTCAAGCTTCGGATATAAATATCGATAATGTAACTTCCTGCGAAGGAACTCCAGTTGTATTGACTCCGACTACAACACAGGCAAATCCACAATTTTCATATTTCCTGACAAACGATAATACCCAGCCAATTGCTAACGGGGCAGTGATCGATGGAGCAACTTACACCATAGCGCCAAACGGAACGCTTACTATAACTGGACTTACGGTTGCAAATAGCCCTTATACTCTTTATGTAGGTGTTTCTGGAGATACAAGTTGCTTGAATCAAACTGGAAATCTTGAAGCAGTAACAATAACCATCAGTACTTCTGGAATTCCAACCACAAACGATACAACCCAGGATTTCTGTCAAGCAGATGCGCCAACGATTGCTGATATCCAGGTAAACGAAGGAAGTGTGGAATTCTATACTTTGCCTGTTGGAGGAACTGCTTTGCCAAGCACGACCTTGTTGGTTGATGGAACAATCTATTATGGTGCTTTTCAGGCTACTACCGGTTGTACAAATGCAACTAGACTAGAAATAACTGTTAACGTTAACGATATTGCAACTCCAACGACAAACGACACTACGCAGGATTTTTGTATAGCTGACAATCCAACCATTGCCGACATACAAGTAAACGAAAGTAATATTTTATGGTACACTGCGCCAAATGGCGGAACTGCATTAGAGCCAACAGCCGCCTTGGTAGACGATGCCATTTATTATGCTTCAATTAACGATGCAAGCGGCTGTCAAAGTACGGTTCGTCTGGCGATTACGGTAAACCTTAATGATGCCGCAACACCATCCACAAATGATACGACGCAAGATTTCTGTCAAGCAGATAACCCGACTGTCGCCGATATTCAGGTAAATGAAACGGGAGTTGTTTTTTATGACGTACCGACAGATGGAACTCCTCTGGCTACAACGGAAGTATTGGTTAACGGAACTTATTATGCTTCGTTGACGGATGGCAGCAGCAATTGTAATAGCTCTGTAAGATTGGCTGTTCAAGTGACGGTTTTAAATCCAGCAGGACCAACGACAAACGATACAACCCAGGAATTCTGCCTTTCAGAAAACCCAACCATTGCAGATTTGGATGTAAACGAATCGAATGTTGTATTTTACAGCAATCCTACAGGAGGAACAGCCCTTGATAATACAACAGCTTTGACAGATGGAGCAATTTACTATGGATCCTTTAATGATAACGGAGCCTGTGTAAATGCAGAAAGATTGGCCATAACTGTTATCCTGAATTCAACTCCAATGCCAACTACAACCGACACCACTCAGGATTTCTGTCAAGCAGATACTCCGACAATTGCCGACATTCAAGTTAACGAGACCAATGTAAGCTGGTTTGCCAATCCGACAGGAGGAACAGCTTTGGTCCCAACAACTCAATTGGTGGATGATACTGTTTATTATGGCTCAATCACCAATACCGAAACGGGTTGTGAAAGTGATACAAGACTTGCAGTAACAGTAAATATCAACAATGGAGGAACTCCTTCTACAAGTGATACGACACAAGATTTCTGTCAAGCAGATAACCCGACCGTTGCCGATATTCAGATAAATGAAAGTGACGTAGTGTTTTATAATGCTCCACAAGGAGGAACTGCTTTTTCTTCAACCGATGCATTAACAAATGGTATCTATTACGCCTCACTAACAGATGGTTCAACAAATTGCGGAAGTACAGTAAGATTAGCAATTACAGTAACTATTTCCGATCCGGCAACTCCAACAATTACAAATTCGACCCAAGAGTTTTGTACCGCAGATAATCCGACCATTGCTGACATACAAGTCAACGAATCCAATGTTATTTTATATGATGCTCCAGTAAATGGAAACTTGTTAAGTGCCGATACACCTTTGACAGAAACAACCTATTATGCAACTCTTTTAGAAAGTCCGTCTGGATGTGAAAGTGGAGTTAGGTTAGCCATAACGGTCACATTCTCCGATAACGAAGAAGCTGTCATTACAGGAGATTTTGAAGATATCTGTGTTTTTGAGGAAGTTACCTACACCGCAAATCAAGGAAAGACTAATTATGTGTGGACGGTTACAAATGGTGTCATTACTGATGGCGGTACTACAGCGGATGATTTTGTTACCGTATCTTGGAATGCCATTGCAACAGGTGTTGTAAGTGTGAGCTATACAGATGCTTGTTCGGGTACAAATTCTGATACCTTAAACGTTTCGGTTATCACTTGTTCTGACATTACCATTTCCAAAACGGTAAACAATACCACCCCAAATATTGGTGACAACGTAATCTTTACCATCCAGGTCAATAATGTTGGCGAAGGTGATTTCCAAAATGTGATTGTAAACGAAATGCTTCCTTCAGGCTATGATTATGTTAGCTCTACGGTTTCTGCAGGAACTTACAATGAAACCACAGGAAAATGGGAAATCCCGATGCTTCTTTCTGGTGAAAGTGCTACTTTGACCATAACGGTTACGGTTCTTGCAACAGGTAATTATGTCAACACAGCGAGCATTGATATTTCTACACCGATAGATTCGGATCCTGGAAACAATGATGACGAGGCTTCTGTTGATCCAATTTGTCTTGTGGTCTACAACGAATTCAGTCCAAACGGTGACGGAAGCAATGAGGTATTCAGAATCGACTGTCTGGATAAATACCCAAACAACAAACTTGAGGTTTTCAACAGATATGGATCTTTAGTTTACAGTAAGAATAATTACAATAATGACTGGGACGGAACATCAAATGTTTCAGGAGCCATCAACAGCGATAATATGCTGCCGGCCGGAACTTACTTTTATGTTCTAAAAACAGGTACTGCTGAGGCAGATAAAACGGGATGGCTTGCAATCGTAAGATAAAAGTCAAAATCTATTTTAAACATTATTAAACTAAAAATCAGAAGTATGAAACTAAATATAAAAGTTACAGCAATAGTACTGTTGTTTGCAACCATTTCTGGAAACGCACAGCAGGACCCACAATACACACAATATATGTACAACACCTTGACGGTAAATCCGGCTTACACAGGTTCTACGGGTTCGCTTGAAGCGGTTCTGTTGCATCGATCGCAATGGACTGGAATTGACGGAGCGCCCGAAACACAAGCTTTCACAATTCACACGCCACTTGCTAATGAAAAAGTTGGTTTGGGATTGAGTGCTGTGAGGGATAAAATCGGACCTTCGGATGAACTGCAGCTCGAAGGTAATTTTTCCTACACACTTGGTCTGGATTATGATAAGAAACTTGCATTCGGATTAAAAGCAGGTATGCGGATGTTTAATGTAGATTGGACAAAGGGCCGTTATTATGATCCGATGGATGCCCTGCTGAACAACAACATCAATAATGAAATCAAGCCTTCGCTTGGAGCCGGAGTGTATTACTATACCGATAAATGGTATATGGGATTTTCGGTTCCGAATTTCATAACAGGCAATTATTATGATGACATCCAAGAATCAATCGATCATAATCGCCTTCATTATTATTTGATCGGAGGATATGTTTTTGATCTATCGGATAATTTAAAATTCAAACCAGCCTTTTTAGCAAAAGCGGTAAGCGGAGCTCCGATCACAGCCGATGTTTCAGCGAATTTTTTAATCCAAGAAAAATTTACAATTGGTGCTTCTTATCGTTATGATGATGCCGTAAGTGCTTTGGCAGGTTTTCAAATCACCAATAATTTTTTTATAGGATATTCCTATGATTATACGGTTACCGATTTAAATAAATACAACGATGGTTCACACGAGATTATCATCCGCTTCCAATTGCAGAACAAATCAAGTCAAATCAAATCACCGAGATTTTTCTAAAAGATACTATTATGAAAAAAATATATTTACTCAGCCTGTTATTTTGTGTGACCGCTGTTTTTTCGCAATCGAAACTCAGAAAGGCCGACAAATTGTTTGAAACGTTAGCGTATGTAGATGCTTCAAAAGCCTACGAGGAATATCTTGAAAAGGAAGAGAAGCCATCCATCAAGACGATTCAGAATACTGCGGATTCGTATTATTTTATCGGCGACGACCGAAATGCATTGAAATGGTACAAGAAACTGTATGAAATGCAAGGAGAGAATTTTACAGACGTGTATTTTTTCCGATACATCCAGACCTTGAAATCGGTTACGGATTACACAGAAGCCGATAAACTGACCAAGAAATACCTCGAAGCAAAAGGCGACCAAGTGCAAATTGCAAAATACATGAAACAGAAGATGCAACTGGACAGCATTTCAAAAGCGAAGCCTTTGTATACCTTGAAAAACTTGGAAATCAATACGTCAAAGTCTGATTTTGGAACATCTTTCTACGGCGATAAGATCGTGTTTGCTTCAAGCAGGGACACCATGAATTTCAAGGACAAGCTTTACAGCTGGAACAAACAGCCTTTCCTAAGTTTGTATGTTTCAGAAAGAAATGCAGCAGATGGGAGCTTGTCCGAAGCTAAAGTGTTTATGCCAAACGCAAAAAGCAAATACCACGACGCAATGGCAACTTTTACTCCCGACCTAAAAACGGTGTACTACACAACCAATATCGTCAAAGGAAGAAATAATAGATTGGTGGTTGATGGTTCAAGGACTAATAATTTCCAGATTATGAAAGGAACCATTGAAGAAGAAAACCTAAAAAACAAAGAAAAAGTGTTTTTTAGCGACAAGGCATATTCCGTTGGTCATCCAGCTTTAAGCGAAGACGGAAAATGGATGTTCTTTGCTTCTGATATGCCAGGAGGCTACGGCGAAAGTGATCTATATGTAATCAAAATAGCTGATGACGGGACCATGGGTTCTCCCCAAAACCTGGGTCCTGTTATCAATACTATGGGGAATGATGGATTTCCTTTTTTCAGGAATGGCAAGCTTTATTTTTCTTCAGATGGACATTATGGATTAGGAGATTTGGATGTTTACGAAAGTACTTTTACGGAGCCTTTCCAGTTTTCAGAGCCAAAAAACCTAGGAATTCCATTGAACAGCAACAAGGATGATTTTGCTTATATTGTTGATGCGACTGATAAATACGGCTATGTTTCATCCAATCGTGCCCAAGGGAAAGGCGATGATGATATTTACTATTTTATTAAAGGAAAACCTGTCTGCAACCAAATCGTATCCGGAAAAGTAATAAATGCCAAAACAAAGGTGGTGATTGCCCAGGCAACAGTAAAAGTGTACGATCAATTTGGAGATGCCGTTACGGAAGCAACCACCGATAATGCCGGTATGTATACGGTGACTGTTCCATGTGAGAAACGTCTTAAATTAATCGCTTCAAAAGCAAATCACAGTAACGACGAAAAAGAGGTTGTGACCAACGATAAAAATACCTTGGAAACCAAGGATATAGATTTTGAATTGAGCAATTATGACGACCTTATCGTAAAAGAAAACAATCAAGAGAAGATCATTGTCAATCCGATTTACTTCGATTACAACAAATGGGACATCACGCCGAGAGCGGAAGCAGAATTGGATAGGGTAGTGTTTGCTATGCAGAAATTCCCGAATGTAAAAATCAAGATTGAGTCGCACACCGATTCAAGAGGAAAAGATGCCTACAATAAAAAATTATCGGATAACCGTGCGAAAGCAACCCAAGGCTATATCATTTCTAAAGGAATTGATGCCACAAGAATTGAAAGCGCTATTGGTTATGGTGAAAGCAGATTGACCAATAAATGTAAAAACGGTGTAAAATGTACGGAAGAAGAACATCTCGCCAATAGAAGATCTGAATTTATTGTAATAGAAAAATAAGTTGAGTTAGTTTTAATTTTCTTTAAACGGATGGGTTGAAAAACCTGTCCGTTTTTGTTTCAATTGAAATTATGATTTATTGATAATAAATTACCAATAAAATTAAGTACTGCATAAAAATACCAAAAATTTATTTTATTTTTCTTTTTTATATATTTGCTAAAATAGTATATTTATGCAAAATTTATATATATGGAGATTTTAGCGTGTCCAAGATGTCAGGATAATCATATCGTAAAAAGTGGTGTAATCAAAGACAGACAAAGGTATTTGTGTAAAAAATGCAACTACTTTTTCACGGTCAATAAGATTGGTAAAAAGATCGATAATTACTATGTTACAAAAGCATTGCAACTCTACTTAGAAGGCTTAAGTTTTCGTGAAATTGAGCGAATCATCGGAGTTTCGCATGTAACGGTAAGCAATTGGATTAAGGAATTCAACATCAAGAAACCCGCTCAGGCAGATTATCATCCAACTTATAAGATTTTCAACCATTTGGAGTTGGTGGAATACCTCAAAAATAAAGATCAATTATCTGGTGCTGGAATGATTATCACAGAGCTTGGCGATAAATTTATGCTGATAAAATGGGAACGTTTTAAAGACTAACTATACTACTTTACAATTATATATATTTAAATTTTTTTACAACGATATAATTATGCAATTTGGTACGGTCGAAAGACATTAACCCGTTAACCAAAAAGCATTATGAAACGAATTTATCTGATGGCAGCATTAGTCTGCTTTACAGCGAAAGCTTTCTCGCAAGGTTCACCCGATTACGGTTCAGGAATGAAGTTTAATCTAAAGGAAGATGGCTCCAAATACCTTAGGGTTTTGGCTTGGAACCAAGTCTGGCTGCGTTCCACAGAAATGAATCCCGGAACGATGATCAACGGTGAAGAAGCCTCTTCAAGCACTGATATTGGAAACAGACGACTGAGGATTTTGCTTCATGCGCAACTTTCCCCGCGTTATATGATCGTGACGCATTTCGGAATCAATAATCAGACTTTTACAAATGGTGGTGCCGCTGGAACTACAGGAACTGGTGGTTACGGACAAGGGAAAAAACCTGGAATGTTCTTTCACGATGCTTGGAACGAATACGCGTTGGTACTGCCGCAAGCGGATAAAAAATTCAGTCTTTCTGTTGGTGGTGGATTGCATTATTACATGGGACTTTCGCGTATGACAATGTCTTCAACTCTAAATTATTTAGCAATCGATGCACCCATTTTCAACTGGCCTTTAATTGAAAACTCCGATCAATTTGCCCGTCAAGGCGGATTATTTGCTAAAGGGAAATACGGAAAATTCGAATACCGCGTAAGCTACAATAAACCTTTCGCAACAAATTTGGCTCCAACAGACGTTCCTTCAGCTGATTTGGCCGTTGCGGTTGACAATAGTGGAAACACAAAATGGTCGAAAGCAGGTTATTTTGAATACCAATTCTTGGATGTAGAATCAAATCTACTTCCTTATAAAGTCGGTTCGTATCTTGGAACCAAGAAAGTGTTCAACATTGGAGCCGGTTTCTACAATGCTCCCGACGCAACCAGAACTTCGGTTGCAGGAAATGTGGACAAGCATGATATTACGTTGCTTTCTGCCGATGTTTTCGTGGACATGCCTATCGGAAAACCGGAAAAGAAAATGGCCATAACGGCTTACAGTGTTTTCTACGATTATGATTTCGGTCCAAACTATTTAAGAAATTTAGGCATCATGAACGTTGGTGTTGCAAATCCTGATTTCGCTGGCGCGACTGCCTTGGCTGGAGCAGGAAACCTTCAACCCACCATTGGTTCTGGAAATATCTGGTACACTCAGGCTGGGGTTTTGCTTCCAACTTCTCAGGAAAAACCTAAAGTTAGGATACAACCTTACGGAGCTTACACCTATAAAAACTTCGAAGCTTTGGAAGCTTCAAGCAGTCAGTTTGATATTGGAGCGAATTTTTTTATAGAGGGTCATCATGCTAAAATTACCACACAATATTCAACCCGACCAGTTTATACATCACCTGATACTAAAACATCCAAAGGAGAATTCACGCTTCAATTGCAAATTTATCTATAAAACTAAAAACTAATTTATATGAGTACAACATCTACAAAGGGAATCTGGAAAGTCATCACCGCTTCCTCACTTGGAACATTGATTGAATGGTATGATTTCTACATTTTTGGAAGTTTGGCTGTAGTTATTTCTACAAAATTCTTCCCGGCCGATAATCCAACAGCTGCATTTTTATCTACATTGGCAACCTTTGCTGCAGGTTTTGTGGTTCGACCATTTGGAGCGTTATTCTTCGGAAGATTGGGTGATTTGATCGGAAGAAAATACACATTCATGGTAACGCTTTTATTGATGGGTGGGGCAACTTTTCTTATCGGATGCGTTCCTGCCTATGAAACCATTGGTTTTATGGCGCCACTTTTGGTTTTGATTTTGAGATTGTTACAAGGTCTTGCTCTTGGTGGAGAATACGGTGGAGCAGCAACTTACGTAGCAGAGCACGCTCCAAAAGGTGAACGCGGTTATTGGACTTCCTGGATTCAGACAACGGCAACTTTCGGATTGTTCATCTCCTTGATGGTAATCTTGGCAACAAGAGGTGTCTTGAGTGCCGAGCAGTTTGACGAGTGGGGTTGGAGAGTGCCGTTTTGGGTATCCATCCTAATGGTTTTTGTTTCATACATCATCAGAAAGAAAATGGACGAATCGCCGGTTTTTGCAAAGGCCAAGGCAGAAGGAAAAACCAGCACGAATCCTTTAAAGGAAAGTTTTGGAAATAAATATAACTTGAAGTTTGTCTTGCTGGCACTTTTTGGAGCCGCAATGGGACAAGGGGTTGTGTGGTACACAGGCCAATTCTATGCAATGAGCTTCCTTAAAACCGTAATGTTTGTAGAATCTTCTCAAGCTGATTCCCTTTTAGGAATTGCTTTATTACTTGGAACACCGTTTTTCTTGTTCTTCGGATGGCTGAGTGACAAAGTGGGTAGAAAAGTAATCATGATGGGAGGGATGCTTCTGGCTATTTTACTCTACCGTCCGATATACAAATCCATGTACCAGACAACCGATGTGAGTTTGAAAACCGAAATCGCTGAGCATTCAAAAGTGGTTGCTTCTACCAAAGAAAACAGCCACCAGCAATTGGATTCCATCTATACCGCTACAAAGGAATTTACAGATGGAACTAAATGGCAGCAGGTAAAAACGCTTCATTTGGAAAATGGAAAACCAATTTTAGATGAAAAAGGTGTTGCCAAGGCAGATACGAAAACGACAGTAAACATCAATTCTTCAGATAAATGGTCATTGATTTGGCTGATCTTCATCCAGGTAATTTTTGTAACGATGGTATACGGTCCGATTGCGGCGTTCTTGGTCGAAATGTTCCCTGTGAAAATCAGATATACATCGATGTCCTTGCCTTATCACATTGGAAATGGTATCTTCGGAGGACTTCTTCCAGCAATTTCGACTTATTTTGTAACCAATGCAAAAGAAGGTGGAAATCCAGAATTCTACCTTGAAGGATTGTGGTATCCGATTGTAATAGCGGCGATAAGCTTCTGTATCGGAATGGTTTATTTGAAAAGAAAAAACAATATTGAAAACGATTAAAAGATAAAAATATGAATTTAATTAAAAGATTTCTCGGATTAATATGGCTGGCTTTGGCAGTCGCGGCGGCTTATTTTTGTATTTTTGAGTTTGGATATCCAAAATTCGTTTCAGACAAGCAGGAAGATTTGGTTTTTGGAATCATCATTCTCTTTGTCCTGACGCCATTGATTGTTTTAGGACTCGGAACGTTCGGATATTATGCCTTAACCGGCGAATACGACGAAAATAAATAGTAATAGTTTTTAGTTGAAGTTGTAGCTCCTGATTTTCGGGAGCTATGGCTTTTTTAGATTGTTAGACATTCTTAGATTTTTAGAATCCATGAAATAGGAATATTAGCTATTCGATTATGGACAAAGTTTTTTACCAAAACCTTAAACCTAGGAACCTATACCCAAAAATGAAAAAAAGACACGAACAGAAATTAATCATCCTTTCTCTTTTATTGTTGCTTTGCTTCAATATGCCGCTGTTGCTTATTTTCGACAGCGCCGCTTCATTAGGGGGAATTCCGATAATTTATGTGTACTTCTTTTCGGTTTGGATTTTTTCGATTTTGATTTCATTGCTGGTTATAAAAAGATATTATGAGTAGCATCGGGTTATTGGTCATCTTATCCATTTATTTAGCCTTGCTCTTTGTAATTGCACATTGGGCAGAAAAGCGTGGCAATTCAAAATGGACCAACAATCCCTATATTTATACTTTGTCGTTGGCTGTTTATTGCAGTGCTTGGACTTATTACGGAAGTATTGGTGTTGCAGCAAATTCAGGACTGAATTACCTTCCAATCTACATTGGACCAATCATTATAATTCCCGCCTGGATAATTATTTTAAGAAAAATTATCCGAATTTCTAAAGTAAATAAGATTTCGAGTATCGCCGATTTTATATCACTTCGGTATGGAAACAGCCGTTTCTTGGGAGCTTTGGTCACCTTGATTTGCATTTTCGGAATCCTTCCTTATATTTCCTTGCAATTAAAGGCAATCTCCGAAACATTTCACGTCGTTACAAAAACATCGCCCCATTCGAATGTTTTCAATGATACGACAACCTATGTCGCGATTGCTTTGGCCTTATTTGCTTCCTATTATGGAACGCGGTATGTGGATGCATCCGAAAAGAGAAAGGGAATTGTAACCGCCGTTGCGATGGAATCTATCCTTAAATTATTCTTTTTTATCTTGCTCGGAATTTACGTTACCTTTTTTGTCTTTGATGGATTTGACGATATTTATGCGCAGGCAAGTATGCTGGAAAATTTCAAGGAAAAAAATACAATTGGCGGTATTCCGCAAGCTATAAATTGGTTCTTTTTGTGTGTGTTGTCGTTGTTTGCAATTTTTCTGTTACCGAGACAATTCCAAATGGCAGTGGTGGAAAACAATAGAGAAAGTCATGTGAAGACGGCAGTTTGGCTTTTTCCATTGTATCTTTTACTGTTTAATATTTTCGTTTACCCTGTAGCTTGGGGAGGAAATATAATTTTTGACGGACAAGCCGTAAATCCGGATACCTATTCATTATTGATTCCGCAATTTTTTAATAACCAAATCGTCACAGTAATGGTTTTTCTTGGTGGATTTTCTGCCGCGATTTCAATGATTGTTGTTTCTTCAATTGGACTTTCTACAATGCTGAGCAACAACGTTTTGATTCCATACGGTTTCTTGGGAAGATTGCAGAGCGATGTTCAGGAAACCAATACCAAAAAGATTGTAAACATTAGAAAAGTCGGCATTTTTTCACTCATCATACTTTCGTATTTTATCTACAGGGTTTTTGTTTTGGAATACAATCTGTTTTCCATCGGAATGGTTTCTTTTGTCATCATTGCACAACTGGCACCTTCCTTTTTTGGTGCTATCTTATGGCGAAGAGGTTCCAGAGATGGTGCAGTTGTTGGAATAATTATTGGATTTTTAATTTGTACTTATACTTTACTGATTCCGTACGCTATCGGAATTACGAATTTTGATAGTAATTTCATAGCAAACGGCCCTTTTGGAATAGCACTGTTAATGCCTTTTCAATTGTTCGGAATTGATTATCTCGACCCAGTTCCGCAAGCATTATTTTGGAGCATTCTATTCAATTCATTAGCATATTTAGCGGTTTCAGTAAGTTTTAAAGGAAATTACAGAGAGCGAAATTATGCTGAAATGTTTGTGGATATTGACAAATACATTACGATGCACGAAAACGCATTTATCTGGAAAGGAACAGCTTACACCAGCGATATTCAAAAAGTATTGAATCGTTTCTTAGGCGAAGAACGAACAAAAAGAGCATTGAATCTTTTTCGATTGAAGTACAATGTTGAAAAAACCGAAGAATTGGCTGATGCAAGATTGATAAAATTCGCAGAGAATTTATTGACCGGACATATTGGTACGGCTTCCGCCAAAATATTGATAGCAAGTGTCGTAAAGGAAGAAAAAGTGTCGCTTCCGGAAGTCTTAAAGATATTGGAAGAATCAAAGGAAAACATCATCATCAATAAGAAACTGACGGAAACTTCGAATGAATTGAAGGCAATAACGGCCCAATTAAAGAAAGCGAATGAAGATTTAATCAGCAAAGACAAGCAGAAGGATGAATTTTTGGACACCATTTCGCATGAATTAAGAACTCCGATTACAGCAATTCGTGCGGCAACGGAAATCCTGCACGACGACGATGATGTTCCGCACGAAATGAAAAAACAGTTCCTTCAAAACATCATCACAGAATCCGATCGATTGAACCGTTTGATCTCGAAAATTCTGGACCTTGAAAAATTTGATTCTGGAAAGCAAAAAATATATGTCGAGCAGAACAATATTTATCACACCATTTCTGAAACATTGAGGCAATTGAATCAGCTCATTGAGAACAAGAACATCAAGGTCGAAATTGTATCTGAAAAAAATAGTATAAAGGCCTATTATGATGAAGATCGGATTACGCAAGTGCTCAATAATCTATTGTCAAATGCAATAAAATTTTGCCCTGAACAAGATGGAATTATTACTATCTTTATTAAAGAAACCGACCAAATCATTGAAGTAGGAGTAGAAGACAACGGAAAAGGAATTGATATAAACGACTTTGAAACGATTTTTGATAAATTCTATCAATCATCAAACCAAAACATTAGGAAACCTGTTGGAAGTGGTTTAGGATTAGCAATTTGTAAAAAAATAATTGAACATCATAAAGGTAAAATTTGGGCAATGAATATTCCAAAATCAGGAGCTAAAATCATATTCACAATTCCAAAAATACAGTAAAGAAATCAGCAAATGAAAAAGATATTAATCGTAGACGATGAACCAAACATCGTCATGTCGTTGGAATACACGTTTAAGAAAAACAACTTCGAAGTTTTCATAGCCAGGGACGGTCAGGAAGCATTGGATATTTTAGAAAATGCTCAACCCAACATCATCATTCTGGATATTATGATGCCAAATGTTGACGGCTACAACACACTGGAACAAATCAAGAAAGATGAACGTTTAAAAGACACTAAAGTCATTTTCTTAACAGCAAAGAACAAAGAAAAAGACATCGAAAAAGGATTGTCGTTAGGTGCAAATCTTTACATCACAAAACCATTTTCGGTTAAGAAATTGGTAGAACAAGTGAATGAATTATTACAATCATAAAAATGTTATATATATCAATTTAGCATAAATATATTTAATAATAACTTAATGTTATTTATATTTACAATATCAATACAATTATAAAATTACGATTATGAGCTACTATCAAGTCAAAAATCTCGAACAATATTTCAAACACTATAATAAATCAATCCGTGAACCAAGAAAATTCTGGGGAAAAATAGCCGAAGAAAATTTCACATGGTACCAACAATGGGATAAAGTGGTCGAATTCAATATGGCTGAAGCCGAAATCAGTTGGTTTGCTGGAGCTAAGGTGAACATTGTAAAAAATTGCATCGATAGACATTTAGTTAGACGCGGCAATAAAACCGCCATCATCTTCGAACCAAACGACCCAAAAGAAGAAGCACAACATATTACGTATAATGAACTTCATCAGCGCGTTTGCAAGATGGCAAACGTTTTGCGCGATCAAGGCGTTGTAAAAGGCGATAGGGTTTGTATTTATCTTCCTATGATTCCAGAATTGGCGGTAGCTGTATTGGCTTGTGCCAGAATCGGAGCAATCCATTCGGTTGTATTTGCAGGATTTTCATCCTCTGCAGTGGCTACAAGAATCAATGACTCCGATTGCAAAATGGTGATCACTTCTGATGGTGGTTACCGTGGTGCCAAAACTATTGATTTAAAAGGTATTATTGATGAAGCATTGACAACTTGTCCTTCGGTTAAGAAAGTTTTGGTTGTAAAAAGAATCAATTCTGAAATCAATATGACTGCCGGAAGAGATATTTGGTTGCAACCTCTTTTGGACGAAGCTTCAGATAATAATGTAGCTGAAATTATGGATGCAGAAGATCCTTTATTTATTCTTTACACTTCTGGTTCTACCGGAAAGCCTAAGGGAATGGTGCATACAACGGCAGGTTATATGGTCTATACTGCCTATACTTTCAAGAATGTATTTCATTACGAAGAAAATGATATTTATTGGTGTACGGCAGATATTGGTTGGATTACCGGACATTCGTACATTCTCTACGGACCGCTTCTAAATGGAGCTACAACCGTTATCTTCGAAGGCGTTCCATCTTATCCGGACTTCAGTAGATTTTGGGAAGTGATTGAAAAACATAAAGTTACACAGTTTTATACGGCACCAACAGCCATTCGTTCCTTAGCCAAAGAAAGTATTGATTTCGTTCAACGATTTCCTTTGAGTTCTCTAAAAGTGATTGGTTCCGTTGGAGAACCTATCAACGAGGAAGCTTGGCACTGGTACAACGACCACGTAGGAGGTAAGCGTTGCCCATTGGTAGACACATGGTGGCAGACCGAAACCGGTGGAATTATGTTGTCGCCAATAGCTTTTGTAACACCAACAAAACCAACCTATGCAACTTTACCATTACCGGGAATTCAACCTGTTTTGATGGATGAGAAACGCAATGAAATTGAAGGAAATCAAGTGGTTGGAAGTTTGTGTATTAAATTTCCTTGGCCGGGAATTGCAAGAACCATCTGGGGCGACCATCAACGATATAAGGATACTTACTTTTCAACTTTCCCAGGAAAATATTTTACTGGAGATGGCGCTTTGAGGGATGAAGTGGGTTATTACAGAATTACCGGAAGGGTTGATGATGTGGTGATTGTTTCCGGACATAATCTAGGAACTGCACCAATCGAAGATGCCATCAATGAACATCCGGCTGTTGCAGAATCTGCAATTGTTGGTTTTCCACATGATATCAAAGGAAATGCTTTGTACGGTTATGTGATTTTGAAAGAAACTGGCGAAAGTCGTGATCGAAAAAATCTTTCAAATGAAATCAATCAAATGATTTCTGACCAAATCGGACCCATTGCAAAATTGGATAAAATTCAATTTGTGACAGGCTTACCAAAAACGCGTTCAGGTAAAATTATGAGAAGAATTTTGCGTAAAATTGCCGAAGGAGATTTCTCTAATTTTGGAGATACCACCACTTTATTGAACCCAGAAATTGTAGATGAAATTAAAGAGGGAAGATTGTAAATAATTAAAAATATTATATATATTTGATGGCTGTTATTAACGAAATGTTAACACAGCCATTTTTGTTTTGATTTGTAAATACCCCACACATCATTACAAACCCTTGATTAATTAACTATTATCAATTATAATCAATTTGCCAGATGAATGCTGACGATATTTTTGGTGTTTTACTCCTTTTTATTAGTGCTTTAGGAGCATTGCTTTTTATGATTTCTTCTTTTAAGAAAGAAATAATGGCTTCTAAAATAAAAAGTAATATTATATTAAGAAAAATTAGGAACAGATAATTTAATTTATTCCCAATCGAGACTTTAATTTAAGGAAAAGTAAAGCAATGGTATAAGCATCTTCAGATGCCGAAACCCTGTCAATTGTTTCAATTTTAAACAGGCTACTCAAGTCGTTCAACGAAAATTCCTTGTCATCGCTGAGTTCTTTGTATTTCCGATACATAATTTCAATATCGAGTGCTTCATTTCTTATCCTTCCACATTTTAATTTTTCCAACGCATTATTGATTATTTCCACATCGAAATCAACACGATGGCCAATAATGGTTGCATTTCCTAAATATTCAATAAAGGCCTGTATCGCTTGTGGTTCAAGTGATTTTGGCTGTTTACTCTCTATTATAAATTCATTTGAAATACCGTGGTCATGGTTGTAAACATATTGTAAAAGCACCACTTCGAATGTATCTCCAATTACAATAGAATTGTTTTCAATAGAGATGGCACCGATAGAAAGAATTACATCGGAATGAGCATCCAATCCAGTGGTTTCAGTACTTAAAACAACAAATCTATTTGATTTGTTTTCAAATTTTGACAAATATTGTTTCCAAAATTCAGGATAATCCTTGTTGATATTTTTTAACCAATCGAGCATATTTTAAGTGAAATAAGTAAGTTGGAATTTATTCTTTATAATTTCTTCTAAGTCCTTCATCGGAAGGAGTGCATTTTTAAGCTTTTCCTTATCTGATTTTGAAATTTCCTCTAGATTGATGTACTGTCCAGTTGTACCATCTTTTAAACCTTCGTGTGTTCTAAATTTAGAAAGCGTAATAAAAGCTTCGGCCGCATTCATATAAACTTCTGAATATTTCGGTTCTGTAATAGCCAATTGCTTGAATCTAAGGAAGGTATTGTTGATTCCTTTTATGTTTTGGCTGATAACCAAGACCCTAGCGGCATCAACCAAAGGCATCAAAGCACGCGTTTTGATGTCGAATCTATCTTTGTATTCGCCTTCTTCTTCAAGAATAAATTGTTTGAAGAAACTTAGAGGAGCAGGTTTTTTTAAAGAATCAGTTCCCAAGAAAGCAAAGAATTTTTTGTTCTTTTCAGCATTGCGAAAAATGTGCTCGGTAAGCGCTTCTTCAAGTTGAATTTCTCCAAACGCCAATTCATAATCAAAGAAAATACTGCAAATTTCATCTGACTTTTCACCTGGAGTATTCATCCAATTACTGTATTGATTCTTCCAGTCTGTCAGTGACTTACACCATAATTGATTGCTTGCCATATGCCCAAATGGACAATATGCATAGCCAACAGTTTCCAAAGTTGCTGTAACTTTTTTAGACAACTTCAAGAAGTACTCTTTCACATCTCGGTATTTGTCAGATGCTACATCTTCAAAAACCAATATGCTATCCTGATCGGTCAGCAAAAGCTGTTCTTTTCTGCCTTGACTCCCGATACTTAGCCATGCAAAACGGGCAGGAGGGGAGCCCATCTCCAAAATAGCCAGATCGATAGATCGTTTGATGATGGCCATATTTACCTCACCGGCAATAGTATTGATGTGAGAAAGTGGAATTTTTTTATCGAAAGAAGTACGGATAAAATCAGCCAGTTTTTCGCGCAAGCGCTTTAATTCATCCTGATTCTGAGCACGTTTTATTTCCTTTATTAAAATTCCTGGATTATTTGCCTGTGCAGAAATAATATCCTGCTGCGAAATCACACCTTTAATTTCAGTCTTATCAGAACCATCAATGGTAACGCATAAATGAGTAACATTATGACGCAACATAAAAAGTTGTGCTTCGGCAAGAGATAAATTTTCAGGTACGGTTATTACTGGAGAAGACATGATATTGCTGACCAATGTTGTAATGTAAAAGCGTCCCGTTGCAATTTTTGCACGCAAATCGGTATCGGTAACAATGCCTATTGGAAGATTGTTTTCTTGTATGATTACACATCCTATAAGATTATCCGTCATTATTTGTGCAACATTTTGCACAATTGCGTTAGGAGTAGAGGTCAGAGGATTTTTATTATAATCCAAAGATTGAAAGTACTGTATTTCCGACTGGTTGTCAATATGCCTAACGGAATCGTTGAGCAATTTTCCGCTGGATCGTTCAACAGGATTAGTGGAAGTACTCGCAAAGCTTTGGAGCAAGAAGTCTAATACATTGGTATTCTTTGCTACAAATGGACGGAATACATCTATCGGAATTGCATAGATGACACTTTCCTCACGCGCTTTTGCCGTCATCATATAATTATTTTTGGCAAAAAATGGACGCAAGCCCAAGATATCTCCGGCAACACACTTATTAAGCAATGTTTCTTCGGCATCAGAAATTATCGAAAGATTGATCACTCCGGAGGCAACAACATAAAAGCTTTCGTGAAGCAAGTCGTTGATTTGGAACAGCGTTTTATTTTTTTCTAAATTCAAAACCCTGATCTCAGAAGCAACTTCTATTAACTCATCGTGGGACAAATTTGAGAATGGAGGATGTACAATAAGAAAATCGGCAATTCTTTCGGCAATACTATTTTTCATAACTTAGATAAAGTCTAAAATTAATAAATTAAAACCTGAATAGGAAACTATATCGGTCTGAAAATTCAAATGATTTTAAAATTATTAAAGTCCTAAATTTCTATTTAATTTCTTAAATGTATTATAATTAAATTCAGATTTTTAAGCGTAGTCATTATATTTACGTTACATATTAATTAAATAACAACACTATGAGATTAAAAGACAAAATTTGCGCTGTATTGTTTACGATGACAGCAGTAATCGCTGGGGCTCAGGAAAAAAAAGCGAGTCCGGCAGAAACCGTTCAAGGAAAGATTAAAGGAGCTGCTGTAACAATAAACTACGGAAGTCCTTCTGTAAAAGGTAGAGAAATATGGGGCGGATTGGTTCCTTTTGGAAAAATTTGGAGAGCTGGAGCTAATGAAGCCACTACAATAGAAACAGATAAGGATTTGACTGTAGAAGGAAAAATTTTACCAGCGGGTAAATATTCGGTTTTTATTGTTCCACAAAAAGATGTTGCAACAATTATTTTCAACAGTGCGACCGGTTTGAAAGGTACAAATGGTTATAATGAAAAAGACGATGTTTTGCGTGTAGGTGTAAAACCTGTTGCTACAAGTACTAAAACTGAAAAGCTGGTTTACAAGATCAATAAAGACAACATCACTTTAAGCTGGGACAATTGGGATATTCCAATAAGAGTAAAGTAAAACATAATAAATAAGCAAATTCTAAGGCACCACAGATAGTGGTGCTTTTTTTATATGTACAAATGAAAAGAACCTTCTATTAATAAAATATTCTATTTTACATAATATAAATTATAATTCAAATGTAAAGGTTTAAAATCAAAGCTCTTTAGGCAGATAAATGATAAATTTGGCTCCAATATTTGGATAACCTTCAGCTTTAATAAAGCCATTGTGATTTTCAACCGTTTTTTTGCAGATGGCCAATCCTAAACCAGTTCCAGTATAAGTGATTTCTGTTTCGAGACGTCTGAAAAGCTGAAAAATTCTTTGGGAATATTCCTGATTAAATCCAATGCCGTTATCGCTCACAATAATTTTATGATAATCCTTACTGGTGATTATTTTATCAGACATTTCATTTACAGCATCTTTTAAATCATCAACAAATGATTCCTCAGTATTAATTTGTATTTCTGGATTTATTTCTGGTTTTGTATATTTCAAAGAATTTGAAATCAGATTTACAAATAATTGCTGTATTTGAAACTTTGTACCAAAAATTTCCGGAAGTTCTTTAAAGGTAATTTTTGCGTTGGTTTCCTGAATATTGATCTCCAATTCTTCCAAAACATTCTTTAAAACTTGATTTAGATCAATCCTGACAAATATTTTATCGCTTTTGACCGTCCTTGTATAATTCACCAGATCAATCATCAGATTTTGCATTCTGTTGGCCGAAAGTTTTATCTTATCAAAATATCCTTTTCCAGTATCTGAAATTGCTTTCAAATCATTTGCCTCGATTCGGGAAATAAACATTTGTATTTTACGCAAAGGCTCCTGCAAATCGTGGCTTGCAATGTTATTGAATGATTCCAATTCTGCATTGATTGCAATCAATTTTTTGTTGTTCTCTTCCAATTCGAAAGTTTTCTTGAATTGTTCCGTAACATCATGTATTACACCAATTTTAAAGACTTCTTCTTTATTATTTGTTCTGAAATTTGCGGTAGAAATAACATATTTTAATCCGCCTGAAGGCAAAATATAACGATACAATATGGAGGTCGGAATCTGGTTTTCTATTGAATTTTTGTCTGTTTTTACCACATACTCCAAATCATCCGGATGGATATATTTTACAAAATTTTCAAAATTTGGTTTGAAGTTTTTCTGGTCTTGTTCTAAAAGCCTGTAGAGATTATCCGAAAAAGTATATTCGTTAGTTTCCATATTTACCTTCCAATATCCGAAGCCTGCAATTTTCTCAGCATTGTTGAAGGTTTCGTTCAGCAACTTCAAATCATCATTTATTCGCTTAACAATCAATAAATTGTCGTTCATTTTGCTGTATGACAAAAGAAAAATTAGGATCGAAACCACTGCCAGAATAAAGACTGTTTTTCTTGCAGAAGCAATCTTCTCGGCATAATTTTCATTTTGCAGTTTTAAGCCAGCCAAGTTAGGCTTGATATCATCTTCCAGAAAACGGTAGAGGTTATCATTGAATTTTTTGTTTTCAAAAAGCTTGTCTTTGAATACCTCTTTATCGAAAGGGATTGTCTTTGAAAGCGTTACGATTTCTTCAAACAAAGCATATTTTCTGTTTACCAATGATTCCAGGTTGAGAATACTTTGATAAAAAAACGTCTTGTCTTGCGAAAGTTGTTTTAAATCCACAATTGCAACAATGGCCTCTTCCCTACTGAAAATCCCTTTGGAAAAGGCAATATCATCCGCTATGATTAAATTTGAAAGTTTGATTTCGTCTTCTTTCAGGATGGAAAAAAGATTCTCCAACTCATTTTGAGTTGCATTTGTATTTTCAATGGATTGAAAAGAGGAATCCAGATCTTTCATCTGGAAAAAGAACATCGTAGTAAGATAACCGATTGCAATAATTGAAATTCCTAAAGCAATCCTTAATAAAAAGACGTATTTATTTTGTTTCAGGAATTTCATTTATGCGTTTATATGCTCAAGAAAAAAGTTTCTTTGTTTAGTCCGGAGGTGTGATATTGCCAATTCATATTCACCACATCCTTGATTACTTTTTTAAGCTTTGAGAAATCGTTTGGTTTTTTGATATAGATGTTTGCACCGCCAATAAAGGTCTCCTCGATATCTTTTTCAGATGATGAAGTAGAATAAATGGCAATGGTTAAATCTTTGAATTTAGGATTGGCACGTATTTCTTGCAAACATTCTGCTCCAGTTTTGCAAGGCATGTTCAAATCCAGGAACAATATATGGGGCAATAAAGTAGTTTCGGGATGGTTTAAATAATCCATCAAATCACGTCCATCTTTAAAGATCGTCAATCTGTTGTTCATTTTCAATTCGTTGATAGCATCGTTGAAGAAAAGACGGTCGTCTTCATCATCCTCCGCTAAAAGTATTCTCATTTGTGAACTGTCCGAATTCATTTCTTCTGAAATTTAATATTATTGGTTTAAGCTTCTACGTCTGTCCACAATTCTCTTGAACATCGAAGGCGTCAATCCTGTTACTTTTTTAAATTGTGCCGATAGATAGGCTACACTGCTGTAGTTCAGCTTATAGGAAACTTCCGTTAAGGTCAATCCATCTTCTACAATAAGCTTCTTGGCTCTCTCTATTTTTTGGATGATGATAAAGTTTTCAATCGAAGTATAGGTGTATTCCGAAAAAACGTTCGCAATATAGCCATAACTCAGATTCAGCTTATCAGCCAAATAATTCGAAATTGTAGATGTTGGAAGCTTGTCCTTCTCATAAATCATTTCAATTATCGTATCCTTGATTCTTTGAACCAATTGACTTTTTTGATTGTTGATGATTTCAATACCGTAGCGTTCAAGGCTGTTCTGAAGTTCCGTAAAACTTTCATCCGAAACAGAATCGCTGATTTCGATTTCGCCAAACTCTAAAAGCGCGTATTTGATTCCTAATCGTTCCAACTGTTCCTGCATAATTATCCTGCAGGCCAGATTGATATCATATTTTACATATAGTTTCATTAAATTGGGAGTGTTTTTGGTTGTATAAATATATACATTTTTTTTGTTTCACAGATGATTGATGCTTATATTTTGTAATGCACTGAACTTCGCTAGAAAAGTTACAAATTCTGAAATTAAAAAAAAATCAGTAATTCTTTAATAGTGAATCATTTAATAAATTCGGATGATAACCAATAAAAAAGTGGAGTAGTAAATATTATCAACTACTCCACTTTTCGTGGTTTTAACACTTGCATCAATCTATATTGTCAGGTATACAAATAAATATACGACTACAAATTTCTAAATAACTTAGTAACCCATATTACAACATTTCAGTAAAACATTATACAATTCACACTTTTGCATCAGTATTTTTAGAGCGCTTTTCAGGCCTGATGATCATTCTGAAAGATTGGTCTTTCGCAAAATAAGCTACCATCCAATTATAAAAGGTTTGCAACTGGTTTCGATAAGTAATCAATGAAAACAGATGAATAAACAGCCATACTACCCAGGCAATGAAGCCTTTGAAATGCAATTTCGGTTTTGGGATATCAACTACGGCTTTATTTTTTCCAATAATTGCCATCGATCCTTTATCATTGTATTTGAAAGGCTTCAATGGTTTGCTTTTTAAGATCGAAATGAAATTATTTGCCAAGTTTTTCCCTTGCTGAATGGCTACTTGCGCAACTTGAGGGTGTCCTACAGGAAAATCCTTATCGGTCAATTGAATACAAGTATCACCAATCGCATAAATATTTCTAGTATGTTGAATTTTATTGAATTCATCCGTAGCGAGCCTCTTCCCTCTTCCGTAACTTTCCGGAGCAATTCCTTCAAATTCTTTGGCCGAAACTCCTGCCGCCCAAATGAGGTTTTTTGTATCTATTTTTTCGCCATTTGCAAAGAAAACGGTATCTCCATCAAAATCAGTAACCCTGGTGTTCAGTTTTACTACAACGCCCATTTTGGTCAACGCATTATAAGTATCTTGTTGCGACTCCTTGCTCATTGGTGAAAGGAGTGCATCTCCTCCGTCAACCAAATAAATATTGCTGGCTGATGTTGCTAGCTCCGGGTATTCTTTTAAAATCGGACCTTTTCTCATCTCAGCAAACATCCCCGAAACCTCCACTCCTGTTGGCCCACCTCCGGCTACGACAATGGTAAGCAATTTTCTTCTTTCACGCGTATCTTTGCAAATCGCCGCTTTTTCCATATTTTGAAGCAACTTGTTTCGCATCTCAATGGCATCATTGATGTTTTTCATCGGAATGGCATTCTTCTTCACGTTTTCCATCCCAAAATAATTGGTTTCGGCTCCAGTGGCAAAAACCAGATGATCATAATGCAATTCACCATTATTTAGATAAACGATATTTTGCTCCTGGTCCACTCTTGTAACTTCACCAAGGCGAAAATTGAGATTCTTCTTGCCAGCAAAAAATTTCCTGAAAGGATAACTGATGCTTGAAGGCTCCAAAAAAGCAGTAGCAACTTGATAGATTAAAGGGGGGAAAAAATTATAATTGTTCTTGTCTATTAAGGTAACCTCAATTCCTTTTACGTTTCCGAGTTCTTTTGCCAAATTGATGCCTGCAAAACCTCCTCCGACTATTACTATTTTCATATAATTTGGATTAAATTAGAAATCTTTTACATTGATTTTTAATTAATTAAGATCTAAAGATTTCACTTATTAAAGTTAGAAAAAAAAGAAATAGGGTCTTCAAAAATGATGTGTTTTTATCTTATAATTAAGATAATCACCTCTTTTTCGGCAATAATAAATTACAACATTAGATTTACATCGAAAAATTCTCAATTATCGAATCAAAACTCACAAAGTTGTATATAATTCTAAATCGAATTTTGCAATAACTATATTTGCACTCTCAAAATTTCCTTTCCTATATATGACAAAACAAAAACAGCTTTCGCTAATCCTTGTATTGGGTTGCTTGACGGCCCTCGGCCCTTTTTCTATTGACATGTATCTTCCCGGATTCAGTGCTATTGCAAAAGATTTGAACACGACTGTAAATAATGTTTCGCTTACCTTATCAAGCTATTTTATTGGAATTTCTGCCGGACAACTGTTGTATGGACCACTATTGGACCGCTTTGGAAGAAAAAAACCTTTGTACATAGGGCTTTTGGTTTATATCCTAGCATCGCTTTCCTGTGTGTTTGTAACCGATATTGATGGATTTATAGCACTCCGTTTTATACAAGCTGTTGGAAGTTGTGGTGCTTCGGTTGCCGCAATGACAATGGTTCGTGATTTATTTCCGGTTAGCGAAACACCAAAAGTATTTGCAAAACTAATGCTCGTTCTTGGGCTTTCGCCGATGTTGGCACCCACAATTGGAGGTTATGTAATTGCAGATTTTGGATGGCACACTGTCTTTACAATCCTTACGCTTATGGGAATTGCAATTTTATTGGCTGTAAAATTTGCACTTCCGAGTGAATACAAACCAGATCCTACGATTTCCTTAAAGCCAAAACCAATAGTGAAAAACTTTTTAATGGTGATAAAAGAACCACAATTTTATACCTACGCATTTACTGGAGCAGTCGCTTTTGCAGGTTTATTTACATACGTGGCGGCTTCTCCAATGATTTTTATGGACATATATAAAGTCGATGAAAAAACCTATGGATGGATTTTTGCATTACTCTCTGTGAGTTTCATAGGCTCAAGCCAATTGAATTCAATGCTTTTAAAGAAATATACAAGCGAACAACTGATTCGTGTAGCACTGATTGCTCAGTCAATTATTAGTGTCATTTTCCTTGTCGGAGTGATGAACGATGTTTTTAATTTATACGGCATCATCGCGATGTTTTTCTTGTTTTTATCTTGTTTGGGATTGTCCAATCCCAATACAGCCGGACTTGCATTGGCTCCTTTTGAAAGAAATGCGGGAAGTGCGTCGGCAATGATGGGTGCTTCACAGATGGTACTGGGTTCCCTTGCTTCAATTGCTGTTGGTATTTTTGTAAAGGATTCTATGATACCGATTACGGTTATCTTGCTTGCTTCTTCTTCGTTGGCACTCTTGGTTTTAACGATTGGAAAAAGTACTATCAAGAAATAGAAATTACAATGATGGCGAACTAAGATTAAAGAATACCTAAAGTGTTCCTTTAGCCCCGTCCCGAAGCTTCGGGAGAAGCGGCATCCTCGTGAGGTACGAACGAGATAGAGCGGAAATCGGGAATATGGCGTAAACAAATGCCTTAAGTGCTGCTCCAGAAACTAATCCTCGTTGAAGATTTTTTCGCGGTATTTTTTACCAATCATCAGCGTAAGTTTTTGCTTGTAGTCTTCCACCAGCCATTCACGGTAATTCTTACTGCATTGGCTCAGGCATTTTGAATAACGTCTGATGCGGCATTCAATATCGTCGTGCAATTCCTTCGAAAGTAGTCGGGCTTCGTTGAGTGTTTCGGTATTGTAAACACACATTGTTGCATGTTGGTCTAAGGATTTGTCCAAGACAACTTTCGAACGCAGGTTTTGGGAAATGGCAATCTTATGCTCTTCATCCACATCAAAAGTAACGACTTCAGTATTAGGAAATTTTGCCCTCAATTCAGGTGACATCTGGTACTTGAAATGCATTTCAATTTCAGTATCGGCACGAAGGTTTTCAAGGTAAAAGTCGGGCGATTTAAAGATGTGCTGCCAATTGATAGGATCGCTCCAGAGACCGAAACGCGCTGCATTGTTTCCTAAATCGATCACAGAAAAAGAATCTTTATTTTCTAATTTTCTGGAACCACGGCCAATCATTTGGAAATACAAGGTCAGCGATTTTGTTGCACGGTTCAGGATAATGGTCTCCACAGTTGGCTCATCAAAACCAGTGGTGAGAATTCCGACAGAAGTGAGGATTGCATCTGGCGTTTTCTTGAACCAGCTCAATATTTCCTTTCTTTCTTCTGGACTATTGGTGTTGTCCAAATGGCGAATGCCGTAACCGGCTTCCCTGAAGGTTTCATATACATATAAGGAAGTGTGGATTCCGTTATTGAAAATCAAGGTCTTCTTCCCTAGCGATTTCTCCGTATAAGCGTGCAATAGTTTTTCCTGCATCACCATATTCGAATACAAATCATCAGATGACTTTACGGTATAATCCCCGTTGATACCTACTTTTAGCGAAGTCAAACCAACGTCGTAGCTGTAAGTGGTGGCTTTTGCCAAAAAACCATTGTCAATTAAGGATGAAATTGTATCTCCTACAATCAATTCACTATAATTTTCATTCATAGGCATCTTGATGTTCGAGCTCAAAGGAGTTGCTGTAACGCCAAGTATGAAGGAGTTTTTAAAAGATCCGAACAGCTTTCTGAAGGAATTGTAATGCGCTTCATCAATAATCACCAGACCTATGTTTTCGATTTCAAGCAATTCATCGTTCAAACGGTTTTTCAAGGTTTCAACCATCGCTACAAAACAAGAGTATTCTTCCTGGTCCTGCAATTTTTTAATTTTGCTGTTGATGACTTTGTTCTTTACACCAAAGTTTTTAAGCATTTTTGAAGTCTGCTTGCAAAGTTCAATTCGGTGTGTCAAGACCACAACTTTCTTGTCGTGTTCTGCTAGATAACGACGTACAATTTCGGAGAAGATTACTGTCTTACCTCCGCCAGTAGGCAGTTGATACAACAAATGATAATTGGAAGGCGTATTGGCCATCCTGTCAAAAATAGCATCAATATCTACTTTTTGGTAGGCATATAATTGTTTTTTGTCTTCGATTTCCAGTTCTGCGTCTTTGTAAAGCATTGTACTTTTGGGGGATTTTTGCAAAAATACATCTAAAAAAGAGTTATCCGGCTATTTTAAAGTTATTTTTAAGAATTTAATCCAATTGCTCTTTTATGAACTCAAATTCGTAATAATTATCCCATTTCTGCCTTTTAACTTCATCGGAAACATCCAAAAGACGTTTTTTATAATCACCAACAATTCCATTTGCAATACAGTAATGCACGACTTGCTCATAAGAATTCTGAATACTCTTGAAAAAAGAGGCATACCGAACTTCCCGCTTGGCCGAATATTTCATAGCCACTTCTATCGTATAGAGCATGATATCGGCTACGGCAAAAGCATCCACACCCAAAACCAAAAAATGCTTGATGATTTTTTGTGCCACTGAACGTCTGAGTTTTGGACGCTTGCTTTTGGTTGGAAAATATTCATTGGAGATTTTAACTTTCGCTTCTTGAATCAGCTTTTCTTCTTTCGGATTAAAAACAAAATCATAAAAGACTTTAACATCGCTGAATTTATCATACAATTCCAGCAATTGTTCTTCCACTTGTTGCTTGTCCAACGAAGCCAAATATTTTTTTAAATCGCGTTTGCTCATTTGATTTTTAAAGAAATCATTAACGTTTTCGTACTATTTAAACCAATGATAATACTTAATTTTGTCATTTCCAAAAAACAATGAATGAACAGTGATTTAAAAACGACCCCCGCCGATCGATGGATTATTAATCCCGTTAATAATTTCATCAGTAAATCGACCACTGGCGGAATCGTTCTGTTTGTTTCTGCAATTGTAGCCATTGTTTTGGCAAATTCTCCTCTCTCTGATTGGTACCATCACATTTGGGAACACAAAATTGGATGTTCATTTGATGATACCACTTATTTGAATCTTTCGCTCCATCATTGGGTAAACGACGGATTGATGGCGATTTTCTTTTTTGTAGTGGGTTTGGAATTAAAAAGAGAACTTATTGTCGGCGAATTATCAAATCCTAAAAAAGCACTGTTGCCTATTGTTGGTGCGCTTGGCGGAATGATTTTCCCTGCATTGATTTATTTGCTATTCAATTATGGAACCGAATCTTCGCACGGTTGGGGAATCCCGATGGCGACGGACATTGCTTTTGCACTGGGCGTTTTGTATTTATTGGGAGATAAAATTCCAACTTCTCTAAAAGTCTTTCTTACCGCTTTGGCAATTGTAGATGATTTGGGAGCTGTTTTGGTGATTGCGTTTTTCTATACCGCAGAGATCAATTTTCCAATGCTTTTCACCGGAATCGGCTTTGTTCTTTTCTTATTATGCGGTAAGGCTTTCGGAATCAGAAATACATTTTTCTATGCAATTATCGGAATTTTTGGCGTTTGGTTGCCTTTCCTCCTATCGGGTGTTCATGCTACGATTGCAGCTGTTTTAGTTGCCTTCACAATTCCAATAGAATCTTTGCAAAAACTGGAACACAAAATGCATCCTTTCGTAAGTTTTATCGTCATGCCTATTTTCGCTTTGGCAAATGCGGGAGTTACTTTCTCAAGCGATGTGATCGAACAAGCTACAAGTGTGGTAACAATTGGAATTATTCTAGGGTTGATTGTCGGCAAAGTGATTGGCGTTTTCGGCGTTTCTGCACTTATGATTAAGCTAAAATTAGCAACCTTGCCTACGAACGTAAACCACAGACAATTATTCGGAATCGGATTATTGGCATCGATTGGTTTTACCATGTCGCTTTTCGTTACTAACTTAGCCTTCGATAATCCTGAATACGAAGTACAGGCGAAATTGGGTATCTTTATCGCTTCAACAATCGGAGGTGTTTTAGGTTTTATACTATTAAACAAAAACAATAAATCAGTAAACATAAATAACTTAAATACAAATGCTTAAATTTTTTAAAATCGTTGCTATCTTAGAAGGTGTTTCTTACTTAGCTTTATTCGCAAATATGCTTTTTATCAAGCCTAACAACATGGAACTTTACAAAACATTATTGTTTCCAATCGGGATGGGACACGGTGTTTTGTTTATTGCTTATTTGATTTTAGCCACTATGTTGAAATTTGAATTGGATTGGAGCTGGAAGAAATTTGGAATCATTGCAATAGCTTCAGTTCTTCCTTTTGGAACTTTTTATGTAGAGAAAAAATACCTATAAACAATGCGTGAAATAGCAGAAAATATCTTCGGTTGGACGTACAAGCTTTTGAAGGGATGGGAATTTAACGATACCCTTGCCTCCTATTTCAGTTTGTGCATCGATATTGTCTTGCTTTGTTTCCTTTCGTATGCCATTTATTTGGTTTTCAGATTTACATTGGTAACTGCAATGATACTGATTGCTCGAAAAACCAATACACGCTTCGACGATCTATTGGTTTCAAACAAAACGGCCAAGTACATCGCCCATTTGATTCCGTTGCTTTTCATATACAAAGCCGTTCCTATTATCCTTAAGAATTTTGTCTATTGGGAAGGTGTTTTTGGGAAATTAGTGGGCATCTACATTGTAATATTGGTTTTGTGGATCATCCGAACCATTTTTAATGCCCTTCAGGATTATCTAAAACAACAGCCAAGATACAGCGACAAGCCGATTGACAGCTACATCCAGGTAATCATGATTGTTCTGTGGACATTCGGTGTGGTAACGATAATCTTGTATTTGTTCGACATCCAAGCCAAGACATTACTGACAACCTTTGGTGCAATTTCAGCGATTGTCATCTTGATTTTCCGTGATACCATATTAGGTTTTATCGCCAGTATTCAGGTTTCGGTAAACGATATGGTGCGAATTGGCGACTGGATTACGATGGAGAAATTTGGTGCCGATGGCGATGTTATCGAGATCAACTTGGCAACTGTAAAGGTCCGTAATTTTGACAAGACTACATCCACAATTCCAACCTACAGCTTGATTTCGGATTCTTTTAAAAACTGGCGCGGCATGTTCAATTCTGATGGAAGAAGGATCAAAAGGCACGTTTTGATCAAGGCCAACAGCATCCGATTTTTACAGGAATCAGAACTGATCGAACTCAAAAAAATCCAGTTGGTAAGCGATTACATCGACAAAAGACAAAACGACATCCAGAAATACAATCATACCAATAATATCGACAAGACGCTTTCCATTAACGGAAGAAACCTCACGAATTTTGGTCTGTTTAGAAAATACATCAACCAATATTTAGAGCAACATCCAGGTTTGAATAAGGACATGATCATGATGTGCCGTCAGCTTCAATCGAATGAATTTGGTGTTCCCTTGGAAATTTATGCCTTTTCTAGCGATAAGACGTGGATCAATTATGAATACGTGATGGCTGATATTTTCGACCACATCATTGCTTCGGTAGTGTATTTCGATTTGGAAATCTACGAACTTCCTTCAAGCAAGAGTTTATTGGATCAATTAAAATAAATGTATTCTTGAACCATAAAGACAGTTAACAAAATCAAGCCTTAACGAAACTTAATCCCTTAATGGTTTAGTTTAATAATAAAAAAAGGAAGCCAATTGGCTTCCTTTTTCTTAAAAACAAACAATATTAAATTGCCTGCTCTCTTTTTTTAGCTCTCTTTTCTTTGACAAGTTCAATGATAGCACCGCCAATCCAATATTGAACGAAACCTACCAAGAAAATCATCAACCAAAAACCAGTGGTTAAGATGGTTAGAAAGAGGATAAAACCTAAATACTGTTGAAATTCAAACATGTTTTCCGGATTTTTTTGTATACCTGCCAAAGATAAGCGGAATTCTGCTTTTGACCAATAAAAACAGCCAAAATAATTTATAAATCATTTTTTAAACCTACTTATAATCCTTATTTTTGGGCTGATTTTGAAAAAATCAATATTTATAAATAACAAACAACAAACATATACACAATGGAATACAGAATTGAAAAAGACACGATGGGTGAAGTTAAAGTTCCTGCAGAGAAATACTGGGGAGCTCAAACAGAACGTTCAAGAAACAACTTCAAAATTGGTCCGTCGGCATCAATGCCAAAAGAAATCATCGAAGGTTTTGCTTATTTAAAGAAAGCAGCCGCTTACGCAAATTGTGATCTAGGTGTTTTACCAATCGAGAAAAGAGATGCGATCGCTGCCGTTTGCGATGAAATCTTGGCAGGAAAGCTTGACGATGAATTTCCATTGGTCATCTGGCAGACTGGTTCTGGAACACAGAGCAATATGAATGTAAACGAAGTGGTGGCCAACAGAGCGCAAGTGTTGGCCGGACACAAAATTGGCGAAGGCGAACAATTCATCAAAGCCAACGACGACGTAAACAAATCGCAATCTTCAAACGACACCTACCCTACAGGAATGCACATTGCTGCCTACAAGGCGGTTGTGGAAGTTACAATTCCGGGTGTTGAAAAATTAAGAGATACGCTTCAAGCAAAAGCAGAAGCTTTCAAAAACGTAGTGAAAATAGGAAGGACGCATTTAATGGATGCCACTCCCCTAACTTTAGGCCAAGAGATTTCTGGCTATGTAGCACAATTGAACTACGGTCTTAAAGCATTAAAAAATACATTGGCCCACCTTTCAGAGGTAGCTTTAGGCGGAACTGCTGTTGGAACTGGTTTGAACACTCCAGCAGGTTATGACGTTAAAGTGGCCGAATACATTGCAAAATTCACAGGTCATCCATTCGTTACCGCTCCAAATAAATTCGAGGCTTTGGCCGCACACGATGCCATTGTGGAAACACACGGCGCTTTGAAACAATTGGCCGTTTCATTGAATAAAATTGCAAACGATGTAAGGATGATGGCTTCAGGACCGCGTTCAGGAATTGGTGAAATCTTAATTCCAGAAAACGAACCGGGTTCTTCTATCATGCCAGGAAAAGTAAATCCTACACAATGTGAGGCGTTGACAATGGTTTGTGCCCAAGTGATGGGGAACGATGTAACGATCACTATCGGCGGAACCCAAGGTCACTATGAATTGAACGTTTTCAAACCTTTAATGGCAGCCAACTTCTTGCAATCAGCTCGTTTGTTAGGAGATGCTTGTATTTCTTTCGATGAACATTGTGCGCAAGGAATCGAACCAAACTACACCAGAATCAAAGAATTGGTAGACAATTCATTGATGTTGGTTACAGCTTTAAATACTAAAATAGGATATTACAAAGCCGCAGAAATCGCCCAGACAGCCCACAAAAACGGAACAACTCTAAAAGAAGAATCAGTACGTCTAGGTTATGTTACTCCTGAAGATTTTGACGCTTGGGTAAAGCCTGAAGATATGGTGGGAAGCTTGAAATAGTTTTCTATTGTAGATAAAAATAAAAAACCACGAATCAACTTCGTGGTTTTTGTTTTTAGAAGTTCAAGTCTCTTGGCTCTCCGTTGAGTTCGCGACCATCCAGAATTCTGTTATAACAACTTAATCTCAAATCAAGGTAGAACTTGTAATGTTCACTCCTTTCCTTTCCGAAATTCATACTTTTATTAAAAAGATACTGCTCGTATGCTAAGGGAAGATGTTCAGACACTTTTCCAAAGAAATATTTATTATAAGCCAATACAATCGCTTCCCTGTAATCATAATGGCTTTCTATCGGGATATAATCTTCGATTTCACTCATATACCCTACTATTTCTTCAATATTGTACTCGTCTGATGTACGGTCATTATACTCCTTGTAGTTTAGAATATTCTTTTTATGCTCAGCATTCTCAAAGGTATTCACAAAAAACGCCATCGTCTCTTCATCATATTCTGAAATAAAAGGTTTTATTTCTCGAACAGGATGCGTACTTTCTACTTCCTCCCATTTCTTTTTCCGAGCAAGATCTGCATAAAGATTTTCCTTTTTTCCTCTTATGTTAGGAAGTAAAAGCAAACGGTCATTTCCTGTCCTTAAATTGTGGAAAAGATACCATTCTGGTAGGCTGACATACTCCTCATCGTCTTGCGTTAATGAGTCATAATCCTGCCATTCATGAAAATTATTACAGTAGAGGTCGCCTTGACCACTAGTTAAAAAAGACTGGTACAACGCTATATCCTCTTGCGTAATATCAACGAGTGAGCAATTAAATATATCATTCTGCATCACATCAAAGTCAAAGGCTATTTCAACACCTTCGAGCTCAATTTGTTCGGCCCGCCAGAGACACTGTAAATCGAATAGTTTTTTCTGTAGTATGGGTTCCAAATGCTCAGTGGCTTCGTCAATCCATTTGGTTCTTATCTTTTCGAGTTTTCGTGAGTACATATCTCGGTACCTAAACGCCAAATACTTCTTGGATAAATAACCTTTTATAAAACTTTCTACCGAGGTATCATGGAACTTCTCAAAATACTGCTGAATGGCTGTATTCTCCATGATCTCCTTCCGCCATTTAATTTTTAAGGATTTTTCGGTCTCAAGCTCTACGACACTTTCCTCATACTTTTGTTTTGAATAATCATCCAATCCTGAATCATCTAAATTTTCTTCCATAGCTTTTTGTTTTTGGTTATAACATAAAAGTAATAATTTTTTTTATTCAAATAAATAATCCAAAAACTGAGCATTTCATACAAAGTTAAAATTGTTATAAACCAATTATAATTGTTACTTTTTTGTTTATAAAGTGATATGTCACACTATTTCCTGCTCCTAAAACGTTTTCGAACCGTACTTTTGAACCCTATTTAACCCACAAAATTATTTATTCTCATGAAGAAAATTATCTTAGCAATGCTTGCCGTCATTGGCTGCAATTCAATTAGTAGTGCGCAATGCATCAACACGCAGCCTAATCCAACTGAGATTGTTCAATCCAATAATTCTGGCGATCCACAGGAAATAAATTCATGTGTCTTCGCAACTAATTATTCTACAGTAACAAACATCACTGCGGGATTGACTTATACCTTTAGCCTAAAATTAGGTGGTGAGGAATTGGACAAATACATTACCGTAACCGATCTTCAAAATAATACTATTGCACAAGGAAGCACACCCTTGGTCGTAAATGATATTTCCTCACCTACAGTACGCGTGCACTATGCAGAAGATCAAGATTGTACTACGGTAGCAGAACCTTTATGCTATGCCGCCTTTATAAAGGTCACTTTGTCTTGTCATTTTCCTAGTGATATACTGATAAGCGGTGTTACCACCACCAATGCTACCTTCTCTTGGGTACCAGGTGGTGATGAAACGGCTTGGCAGATCTTGGTACTGGAAAAAGGGAGCGACGCTCCAACTCCAGCTACACAAGGAACACCTGTTGATGGTGAACCTGAATATTCCGTAAACAACCTCGAAGTCGCCCACCAATATGACTTTTACGTCCGTGCAGATTGCGAAGACGAATACAGTCCTTGGAGAGGTCCTTACAGCTTCAACAGCGAATGCAACCCAATCGACAGCTTCAGCGAAAACTTTGACAATGCAACGGAAGGAGAATTACCTTCTTGCTGGACTGCCCTCAAGGTAAATGCAACAGCGGACGCTAACATAAGCATCAATTCCCTTTCAAATTCAAACCCAAATGCCGTAATGTTGGCCAATGCAGATGCTCCCGCAACAGCTGGTATTTATCTAGTTTCACCAAAATTAGCAACCGTTACCACAGCTTCTCATAGAGTAAAATTCTATACAAGAGGTTACGGAAATGTAACGCTTCAAGTCGGAACCATCAGTGCTGCAACCGCAGATGCAACCTTCACTTCACTTGCCACTATCAATGCAACGCCAAACTACACCGAGCACATTGTGGACTTCACAGGATATGAAGGGACTGATACATACATTGCCTTCCGTCATGCGAATCTAAATTCTTATAACCCCGTATTTATTGATGACGTACGTTGGGAAGAAGCACCTTCTTGTCCAGATGTGCAGAATATAGAAATGATGGCTTTAACGCCTTCATCTGCAACCATCGGTTGGTCAGCAGGAAATACAGCTACCCAATGGGATATTGTCTATTCTGAAACAGGAACTGATCCTTCGCTATTGACACCGATTGCACCGGCACCAACAGAGCCTGAAGGAACAATTACAGGTTTACAAGCCGATACAGCCTACAAGGCCTGGGTACGCTCTTCTTGCGATGGCGAAGTGGGTGCATGGTCAAATCCAATCAACTTTAGAACTTCTTGTCTTGCCACAGCAACGCTTGACGAAACCTTTGAAAGTGCTCCTTTCTGGGGATTGCCAGAATGCTGGTCGGCGATTGTAGCCGAGGGTTCTGTGCTAAACAGTACGGTACGGGTACAAAGCGGTAATGCCGCTACAGGAAATAACGCGGTAGCCTTATCCAATAACGATGAAGGAACCAATTCTAAAATCATCCTCGTTGCGCCAAACTTAAACACTTTGGCCACAAGCACACACCGTGTAAAATTCTACGCAAAGGCAAATGTACCGGCAGAACTTGAAGTAGGAACATTAAGCAGCCCGGCCACTGGAGCAACTTTTACAGCTTTTGAACCCCTGGACATCACCACTTCTTATGCAGAATATGTAGTGGATTTTTCAAGCTACAGCGGCAGCAATACCTATATCGGATTCAAGCATGCTTCAGGTCAGTACGTAACCATCCACATTGACAATGTACGTTGGGAAGAAACACCGTCTTGCTTGGATGTAACCAATATCCAGGTGTCCAACCTAACGCCGTCAACTGCGTTTGTAAACTGGCAGGAAAATGCCGGTGAAACAAGCTGGGACATTGTTTACGGAACAGCAGACGTAACCAATCCAAATTCACTGACACCAATAACACCAGCGCCAACAGGAGATTCTGAAGCGACCCTTTCAGGACTGACCGACAATACAAGCTACAAGCTATGGGTAAGATCACTTTGCGGTGGAACAGATGGAAACGGTGCATGGATCGGACCAATTCCTTTCAAAACGCCTTGCCTTCCAACAGCTACTTTAAACGAAGGCTTTGAAAATGCGGTTGTAGGCAACCTGCCAGATTGTTGGTCGTCTATATTGGCTGGACCAACGCTTGCGCAATACGCCGCGGTGAGAACCGTATCAAATGATGCCGCTTTTGGTTCGAATGCAGTCGAATTGCACGTCAACAGCTCAGAACCTACGGATCTTATCATGTTGGTTTCGCCTTACCTAAGTACATTACCAAACGCTACACACCGTTTGAAATTCTACGCATTATCGTACAATTCAGAGACACCGCTTCAAATTGGTACATTGAATGGTACTTCAAGCAGTGCCACTTATACCCTATTCCAACCGATTACACTTGGCAGTGGATATAATGAATACATAGTGGACTTTACCACCTATTCAGGAACCGACAATTATATCGCCTTCAGAAACGTAGCCGGAAATTACAATTCTACCTTTATCGATAATGTTCGTTGGGAAATCCTTCCTACTTGTCCAGACGTAACCAGCATCCAATTGGACGACGTGGAAGCCGAATCGGCCTCCATCAGTTGGACTGCCGGAGGAGCAGAAACCAATTGGCAGGTAGTGTACGGACCAAATACAGTTAGCGATCCTAACACATTGGTTCCAAGCGACCTATTGACGCAGAATAATTTCCTATTGCAAAACCTACAGGATAATGCCTTTACCAATGTTTGGGTACGCTCAGTTTGTGGAGGCGCCGACGGAAACGGTGCTTGGATAGGCCCCCTTTCGTTCAAAACAAGATGTTTGCCTACAACAATACCGTACACGCAGGACTTCCAATCCATTACATTTCCAAACCTGCCGGATTGTTCCATAACTGAAAAAACAGGTGCTGGAAACAATTGGCAGACCAACTTCGGAGATTCAGGCTATGGTTTTGATGGTTTTGTGCTTCAATACAGCGGCAACACTGCTGCAGCCAATGCATGGTACTTCACTCAAGATGTTGAATTGACAGAAGGTATCGAATATACAATCTCCTACAAATACGGAAACAACAGCAACGACAACTTTATCGAGAGCATGCAAGTAGCCTTTGGTACAGAAGCAAACGCGGGCAGCATGCTAACCGAAATTGCCGACCATCCCGAAATCAATACTGGTACGGCAATGATCAACGAAGTACTGTTTACACCTACTCAAACAGCCGCCTACTATATCGGATTCTTGGCCTATTCTGCCGCCAGTCAGGGTAACCTTTTCTTGGACGATATTAACATAACCACCCCGCTTGGAACACCGGTAAACAGTGTAAGCAACCTGAACTTCTACCCTAACCCGGTAAAAGACATTCTAACGATCACCAACAAAGAGGAAATTACTTCGGTAACCATCTTCAACCTATTGGGACAAAAGGTACAGGAAACGGCTTTAAACACCACTACCGCGTCCATTGACATGAGCAACCTTGCAACAGGAAGCTACATTGCAAAAATCATGGCCAACAACCAAATCAGAACCATCAAGCTCATAAAAGAATAATTTTTGTTAGTTTTTAGATTGCCAAAAAAGGGCTGTATTTTTCAATACAGCCCTTTTGTTTTTTGTTGAATTATTACTTTAAATTAAGGCTTTAATACTTTAAAAGCCTGTTTGTATTCACCACTTTCCACAACCACAATCAAAAGTCCAGAAGCATTTTCAACGGAATAAGCATGGATTCCTTTCTGCAAATTATATGTTCCCACTTTGCGTCCTAGTGCATCATAAATTACAACCGTCCCATTGGCTTCCGTACTATGCAATTGTAGCACATCTTTAACGGGATTCTGCATTATTCTAAAGGGTACAACTGTTTCAGTAAAATAATCCGTATCCAAAACCGTACATGCAGTTTCTACTTCCGCCTGCGAATTACATCCAAGAAGATTCGTATTGATGGTAATCAAAGCTCCAGCTGATGGATTCTGCAAATAACTGCAGATGGACGGAACAGCACATAAAGACAACAATCCGTTTGCTGCAATGGTCACATCGCCCGTCATAACCGTATAAGCATTTCCTAACCCTTCAAGGCTGGTAAGCATTGCATTGCCCTCAATAACCAATGCTCCTTCCTCACCTCCTACTATGGTCATAATATTTTCAAGACCCATAAGGTTGGTCAGTACCGGATTTTCAACGACTTCCAAGATCTCTCCCACGAATGTAAGGTTGGAAAGTCCTTCTATGCTGGTCAACGATTCACAATCCCTGATGATCATGCCAAGACCTACATGCATAAGGTTATTCACGCCATTGAATTCAACCAAATCAGGACAGCTCCTCACCGTAAACTCGCCACCAACCGACGTAAGCGACGACAGTGCAGCCAAAGTAGATAATCCTTCAACTTCCCTTAGTATCAAATCAGTACCAACGGTTTGCAGATTTTGCAATCCGTTTAGGTTAGCAAGTGCAGGAACTTCCCTTATTTCCAACGCTCCTGTTATCGTAACAATATTGGCCAGCGCATTCAAATTCGTGATGTTCGCTTCGTCAATTATTACATCTCCATTGATTTGCGTACAGTTAGGATAATCCACAAGAAAAGCATTCAATTGTGCTTGACTGGTTATGTTTAGCCCTGCAGGCGGACATTGTCCATAAGAAAAGGCAACTGCCAAAAGCGCTAAGGCCGAAAAGTAGTAGTGTTTCATAGCATCTGATTAAATGGATGTACAAGGACTTAAATTGCTCCTAGCACGGCTCAAATATAGAAAGCTTTATGGAATTTCCAAATACCCCAAAATGAATTCTATTTACCGCTCTTTTAAAGTGATGTCCTTCTGGCAAAACCAAAAAACCACGAACATTACATCCGTGGTTTTCTTATTTAACGAAGATTTCCTTCAACTGACCGATGATGTTGCCACTGCCGGAGATCGTGATTTCTCCAATCCTGTCGGCAATTTTCTCCACATATTCCATCTCTTTCAATTTCCATAACATCTCGTTTTCTTCCATCAATTTGGCGGTATTCAACAAACTTCTGGTAGAAGCCGTTTCCTCTCTCCTCATGATGCTGTTGGCTTGTGCCTTTTTCTCGGCTACCAACACTTGGTTCATGATCTCCTTCATATCGCCTGGCAAGATGATGTCACGGATACCCGCATCGGCAACTGCCAAGCCTAAAGCGTTGATTTTACCAGACACATGTTCCAAGATTTCTTGGGCAACCGCATCCTTTCTGTTCAACAATTCGTCCAAGGTAAAGCCACCTACAAAAGCCCTCAAGGCCAACTGCATCAATACATACAATTGTTTTTCATAGTCCTTGTTTTCTACCAACGCCTTTACGATGTCTTTTACTTGGTAGCTCACAAAGAAGTTGATCCTCAATCCAGCCTTGTCTTTTGTCAACAACTCCTGACCGGAAATCTCCAATTGTTGTTGCCTCATATCGGCTGTTTTCACTTCGATAGAGATGGCGTTGTTCCAGAAGTAATAGGTTCCTGCCGCCAATTCTTTCACGAAAGTGCCGTTTACAAATAACAAACCTTTGTCGGAGTTCGCCACATTAAAGCGTCTTACGAACATTCTCACCTTTGCATTTTCCAACAAAACCATTGCAATTTGCTCCGTGATGTACACCTTAGACAAGTCGGCTTTTACAAATTCGTTCTTTGCATAGCCTTTCCAAAACGCATATCTTCCAGTAGTCAACACTTCTTTAAAGATACCGTTTACGAAGTACAAAGCGATTTCGTTATCGGCCACTTCTACGACTTCCAACAAGGATGCCAACGCCTCGTTTTGCAACATGATGTTCAATTCAATTGGTGCCACAAAGGATTGTTTTCGCTCAAAAACCATAACGTCTTTGTTGCCCAAAATCCAGAAACTGCCTTCTTCCAAGACGTTTACCAATTTTTTATTTTCAAATACCAAACCCACTTGATAGGCATTGATGCGTACTTTTTTAATCATTTTTTCTATTTTTTATTTTGTTAGTAATAAGAAAAAGAACCTTCCCCATCCTTCTTTTAAGACGGAAGCATTGACAGTGTTTTCCCCGATTGGATCTTGTTGCCAACTATCTTCAGAAGCAATTCAAACGAACCGCAACCGTCAAGCCGGAAAGAAGAACCACTACCGTAAAACACGTTACAGCGCTTTCAAGTCCTGCAGGAAGTGTACTTTTCAATTGATACAATCAAAAACTACTGATTGAGACAGGCTCCTTTTCTTTGGGTGCATCTTTTTTAAGAGTGATGCAACTCTCGCTTTCAGATTAAAAGTCTGAGAAACTGACGCCAATGTCAACCCGATCTAAATCGGTACAGGAGTCGAACCTGCATGATCTATTGTTCTAACCTAACTGAACTATCCGCCGGGGCGGAGTGGGATTCGAACCCACGACCCATAGAGTGCGAATGGTATTTTGGTAACCACCCAAACCTTCAAATCAAGTTGCACAGAAAAACAGCATACCGCTAGGCAATGCATCCTGCAATGGTGCTATACAGAAACACGCAACTGGACTTGTTTGATATCGTTGTATTTATTTACAATAAACCCATTCTTTTCTGATGTTCACGGTCTCTCATGTCGATCGCGCCAAACGGACTTCCTTTAAAATAGCCAATGTTTACAAAGCCATTCTCTTCCGTTATAAGCGACTCCTTTTTGGTAACCGCTCCCGTATGCTTCGAACCGTAATTTCCAGTCAGTTTTTTTGTTACCGGATCCACATCGCCCCATTCGGGTGTTTTTCCGTTGTAAATAGGCTCTACGAAATAGATAATTCCTGTAAGCCTAGACTTCATCAGAAATCGTCCCGTTTCATCCGTGTTCGTCAAGAATCGTTTTAAAATGTCTTGTCTCATGATTTCTCTTTTTTTAATTAAACTTTATTTGTTGCGGAACAGATTCGAGTCGAACGAATACCTCTAGTGTTTCAAACTAACGTGCACACCACATACACTACTGTTCCAATTTTTGAACCCCTTAGAACTTACTGATGCTGAGAGACAGTCAGAAAAAATAAGTTCCGTCAGAGTCCTGTTTCCTTTCTAAAAAACATGGTGACCGCGAAGGGATTCGAACCCTTAACCTCCTGCTCCGTAAACAGATGCGCTATCCAGTTGCGCCACATGGTCGTATTTTTTGGGCACAAAAAAAGCACCCCGTAAGGTGCTTTAAACATTCTGGATAGCCTATAACTATTCCAGCTGCCTAAATAGATGCACCTGCTTCGCCCCAAACCCAAAATCAAAACTCGGGTTGCACAGTTGGCGGTTATGTGATTTAAAATTCAAAGCCATAGCTCCAGTATTTTTATATAATGTTATTATTATTGTTGTCTTCATCTTTATTTTTTATTCTTTTTTCTTGCCTCTTGCCTCTTGCCTCTCTCCTAAATTCTCCGCAAAGATAAACCCATAAAATCCAAACCACCAAATCTTTTTTAAAATTAATTTACTGATTACCAATTGAATAAGCTTGATTAAAATCCATAGAAATCCCTGTCCACCTACTCGGGCAGAAGCGTATTTGAACCAAATGACTGTCTCTCATCAGATTACTTTTCAAGGCTGTAATGTTCTATTTCGTTTACTCATTAAACATTTTTACAATTATTTTTTTAAATTATTTTTCATTTGACGACTTTCTACCGCTTAAAACAAAAAAAGCGCCCCGATACCAGGACGCTTTTCTTTATTATTTTTGATTTTATTGCTACACTATTTGCCTAAAAATCCAAACAATACCCTTCACATCCATAACGTTCACCAGGAAGTTGTGCCTCCTTGCGATCGCAGATTAGTCTAAATGACGCGTTGGTATGTGGGTATATGTTTTTCATTTCGTGGGCAAATGTAGTGTTTTTTTGTTATTGGTATAATAGTTCTCTGATGGATATCAAATTTTTGATGATACTTTCCTCATCAGGACGCTCCGGTAAACTTGAGGTGATGTAATGCTTTTCTACAGAAGCAATCCGTCCATCCGCTATTTCCAACAAGGCATCATATTCCATTCCTCCCGCTTTTATGGCCAACAGTTCTTCCCTATTGGAAACCCGAATGTTTAGCGTTCCCATAGAAAGAATCTGCTCAGCCGTTTGCAAAAGCCGAATCGTATGCATCATGTTCTTGCTGTCGTAATTCTTGCCGTGTTGCTGGTTGGTGTTGTAGCGTTCTTCGTTTCGCTTCTCCATCCACTCCCAATATTCGGTGTATTCCTTGCAATATTTAGAATAGCCGTCTTGGTTGACCGAAAGATAACCAATGTGTTTTTCTCCTTTCGGAATAGAAGATAGCGAAACCTCATTGGAGTTTTCCTTTTGTATAATTCCTTTATATCCCAAACGGCTTGTAGCATCATAAAACAAGGCAAACATCCCTTTTGAGTTGGGAAGATTGATCAAGCCACATTGTTCTTGACTCCATTGCTTTTCTGCCAAAAACAAAGACAACGCAACTGTATCATATCCTTGCAAGACATAGCAGAAATCCAACAGGCTTTTCTTTTCCTTAGCCATCGGGTTGACAATTTTCTTTTTCAAGCCCCTCGCCTTTTTAATCTGTGTGATGGCATAACCCGCAAACGAATCCTTGCACAACTTGGACAGAAAATCCTTGAGTTGCAACTGTTCCATCAACGGATGTTTGTACAAGATGCAGTCTTCTGGTGTAGCCAATAGCTCCAAGATGTTGGGATTGTTTTTTAAAAGCAGTTCTACAAAACGACCTATCTCATAATACACCTCATCATTGGTGGCATTGGCAACCTGCGGAATATACTCCAACCCATAGAACTTTTCTTTGGGCAGATAATACACGCCTTTGATATCCGTGTCCGATGTTGGGGTGTTTAAGCCAAAAGACTTGCTTCCGGAGATTACTTCGAAGAGGATTAGGTTTTGGGACTTTAGGTCTTGGATGGTCATTTTAATTTTTAAGCTCTTTTATAATATCGTGTTTAAATTTACTAAAAGGTCTTTTATGATAATTCTCTTCCTCAATTTCAATTCCAAAAATCATTCTGTAAATTTCCTCTTCAGACATCGCCAAGTTTTTAAAAGTCTTATTAAGTAAAATATCCATATAGTTCTTTGAATATTTATATCTTAAATCCATCAAATCTCTTAATTCTCTACCTGAATGAGCTATATAAATTTTTTCAATTTTATTAAATTTAAGCGTTTCCTCTGTCTTTGTACTTCCTTCTTTTACTTTTAAAATTACTTTCATTGAGTTATAATTATCGTAATAATAACTAAAAGCAAAACCCTCGCTATCGTCATCGTCGTAAGGATGTGATAATGTTTTTAAGGCACTTAACCAATCAAATCCGTTTGCGTTACTTTTGATATGATTACAAGAGTGGCAACTTGGAATTAAATTGTAAAATGACAAAGCTAAGATTGGAAAATCAGTTTTAGGAAACCAATGATCTAATTCCGCTCTAGCATGCTCTGTATATAAATCAAATTCTAAAGTATAATTACGATTACAATAAACACAAGTGTCAATGTTTAACAAGTTTAAAAATTTCTTGTTCTCAAAATTTTTATAGCCAGTTTCAAGAAAAAAACTTTTTATATTTTTTATATCACTGTCTATTATCCCTAATAGTTTAAATTCATTATGGACTTCAATCAAATCCTGTGGTTTACTAGAAATGATTCTATCAAAATTTGTACTTAAAAATCTTATAAAACACTTTGGTAAATTTACATCTACATTATTTCTTTTAATCGCACCTTTTTTGATTACATTATTAAACACTCTACTTACTTCTTTATAGTGGAAATCTAAAGCTTCTGCTGTTGGTTTTAACTTAATCATTTTTAGGCTTAACAATATAATTTAATTCCTTGGCTAACTTTTCAAACTCTTTCATCTTTATTTTTCCCCTTAAATCCTCCCTAAATATTGAATCATACATTTCCGCTAATTTTCTCTTTAGTATTGGTTCATCAATTAATTCAATAACCTTGTCATAATAATTCCTCATTGAAGAATCTCTATTTTCATCGTTTAACCAATCTATTAATCGAGTTATTTCATGTTTTGCGAATTCGCCAATTAAACCATCGCCAATAAAAAAACTGTCAGCTAATAAATCGTGTATATTTGCTCCAAAAGTATTCATCTCTTCAAAATTTTTAGCTGTAGCTTTATTATTCTCATCAACTTCCAAAAATAAAACGTTCTGTTTCGGAATATCAGATAATATAAATGGTGAATGAGTTATAAAAATTATATTGATAAAACAATCCCTTGTCACTATAAGTTTTAATGATTCTAATAGATCATTTAAAAATTTTCTCTGAAAATCTGGATGTGCATATAACTCTATTTCATCAAAAATTATATTTATATTTTTATAAGTGATTAATTTCTGAATTTCATTTTTAAGTCCAACTGGATTATTACTATTAATTGATATAAGATTTCTTAGATGATATACAACCGAATGAATACTAAAAAGTTTTTGTTTTTCTCCGGAACTAAAATTAGAAAAATTATTACTGCTTATTTTGTCTTCGAAATAATATTCTATTTTAAAAAATGAAGGTAGGGAATCCTGTACACCAAACTTTCCAGTTTTATATCGTTGCATTAGACTCTCCTTGAAAAGATCTGAGTCCTCATCATTATATTTATCCATTGCAGTTTTCAATCCATCCTTATATGAAGAATTAATCCAATTGTGCAATTTATCAATATCTATAGTTCTTTTCTGAGCTTTATCCTCTATATCAGATAAATCGAAATAAGTATACTGCAAGAAAAATAAGGCTTGCCTAAATTTATCTGTTACATGACTAAAATTTGTAAATAAAGAATCTAAATACCTATTAAAAAGCTCATTAGGTAGAATTTTAAATTGATTTATTATTTCCCCGTCAATATCAATAGTTGTTTCTTCAAAACATTTTTTATAATCTCGGTAAATAGGATAATTTGTTATCTTATATAATTTAATTAATAGATAATCAATTGTATAACTAAAAAAATGATTGTTTTTATTTAGATATAAATCTTTTTCAATATGAAAAATTTTGCATATAATCTCCAAAATTATTTTCTTATCTTCTTCTGTATTAGCTATTCTAAAATCACTTTTTTCAGATGCTTGCCATTTAAATTTTGAAGTATCCAACTCAATTGTTAGGTGTGTGATTCGTTTATTTTTTTGAATCACTCGCAATTCTTTTTCTTGCAATATATTTACTAGAAATCTTGATTTTGCAAGATTTTTTTCACTGTTGATATTGATATTTCCCCTATCTCGATATGGATTTATGACAACTGGTAATTGATAACCATCATTTTTGTGAAAAACTCCTTTGACCCACTCACCGATTTCATTACTGTTAAACCCGTAATGTGAGTAATTTATTATCATTGAATAAAATAAATCTCCAAGAAAGTAATATAACTCCTGTGATACTTTAAAATTATCTGGATTAGCATTATCCAAATCGTCCAATAAAAAATATTTGACAGATCCATTTATTTGATCCTTAATTGTTATGATATTGTTTCCTAATTGAATGCATCTAATTTTTTCACCTCGACCTGCATTATATGTAACAATTTTATTAGATTTATTTTTAACACCATATTCAGAATAATGTTGATAGTAAACTTCTACTTTCAAATTGTTTAAGTCACTTTCTACGCTATTTTTAAATTTACTAATATCTCTCTCAAATTTTTTATGATCAAAATCTTTATTTCTTTGATGGTATAATTCTTGAGGGTTTATAAATGTTTCATCAATTATTAATGAAACCTTGACAATAGTTGCTATAAGTAATTCTATTAGAGCACTTTTACCACAACCATTTTTACCAACAATAGCAGAAATATTTATATTTTTTCCATAAAAGTTTTCAGGTATACTGTAATTAATTTCATTGACTAACTTTACATCTATTTGTGGCGCGTTATCAGTTATTCCAGCTCCTTTTCCATCTACAAATTCATAATCATTATAAAATTGGTAAATCTCATTTTCTTTTAGATTCTTGCGGAACTTCTCATTACAATTTTCCAGCGGTCTAATCGCTAACAATTTAAAACTCATATTCCCTTTACTTTAACCAATTAATAAAAACCCTATCCAACTCCTCCGCCATCTTCTTCCCACCTTTTAACCCAACAGCATTTTCCTCATTAAACTTTACCGTTTCGATCAAAAACTCCGTAATCATTACCTCCTTCGGATGCAAGTATTTCTCATCTTGATTCGCTTTAATAGCTTGCAATTCCAATATTTTTTCTTGTACAGCCAATGGAGCAATCGGTACTAATTCAGCAAAAGCCACAGGCGGAAAACTATTCCGTTCAATAATCCATTTTCCGGCCAAAGCCGTTCTTAGTGCGTAGAAATAACTTTTCAGTTTCACTTCTTCCGCTGTACAAACGTCCATAAAATTCTTGGTCGTTCCCAGATAATGGTGCAAACACGCAATAAGCGAAAAGCAATCCTGAGCCAGCGATTGCATCTGCTTCAAAAAGGCATCATCCTGATAATACACCACAGGCGAATGCAACCACTCCAGCAAAGGTGCATTGGATTTTGCTAATAATTTTACGGCTTTCCGTAAATCCCAACCCGAACCATCCAAATCGTCTTCGGTCATAAACTCAATCACATCAGGTTTGTCCCATAGCGATAAATAATAATCCAAATCGTGCTTGTAGATAAACCGAATGTCATAGTCACTATCGGGAGATGCAAATCCCCAAGCACGACTTCCTGACTCACAAGCAAAAAGAATTTCAACACCTTTTTGCTTTTCTATTTCCTTTAATTTTTCTAAGATTTTATTTTCCATAATTGTATCAAATTTAACAAAAAAACAACCACAAAAACAAAATTAGTATCAAATCCTAAAAAATACCCATTTATAGGGATGTTGTTCGGGTCTTCTTCGGGTGTTCTTCGGTAGTTGTTCGGTAAAAGGGGTAGTTTTGCGAAGCGCTTCCGAAGAAGACCCGAACAACACCCGAAGAAAGGGTATAAAAACAAGCCAAAAAGCCTACTTATTTCACCTCTTTCCTACCCTTTTTTTGAAGGTATTTTTCAACCTACTTTGTTCGAAGATGGTTCGAGGATCGTTCGACTCCACTTTTTGCAATTTTCTACCCCATTTTTGCAAAATGGACCTTCCCTCGAACAAGGGTCGAATAATGATGGAACTGGATACGGAAAAAAGCTGTTTTGAAAGCCTAAAAGGAACCCTAAAACAATAGTAATTCATAACAGAAAGCAGACCATTTTCATCCGTTGAAATCAGACCATGTTTAGACGCTGTAAAGCAAAAAAAGAAGCATTATCGGATAAGGGAAAAATGAGATCGGAACGATTTCGATATATTATTTTCGACATATTCCACCACAAACCAATAATCGGTTGAAGGCATCAATTGTCCGTTACAGGTACCGTCCCACCCACTTTGAAGATTGCCAATTTGCGTCAGTAGCTTTCCATAACGGTCAAAAATAAAGACCCTGGTAGTGTTGTTGTCCAAACCGTTGATGGTCCAGTAGTCGTTATAAGTATCTCCATTTGGGGTAAAATATTTTGGATAGTTGACAATGAGTAGGTTTTTAAGCACTGAAACAGTATTGCATCCGTCGATATCCAATACTTCAACCGTATGCAGGCCTGTCGGTACATTCTCGAAAACAGGGCTCGACTGGAAGTGTCCGTAGTCCAGTTTATAAGAATAATTGCCAGCCGGAGTAGCGATTATGGTGATGGTTTGGTTTTCAGAAAAAGCATCTGACACGCTATAGTCCAAGCCTGTCAAGACAGTTTCATTGACCGCAATTGAAATGGTTTGGCTAGAGGCACACTGACCACTGTCGGGAGTAAAAACGTAGTTTCCGGCGCTGAAGAAATTGATGACCGACGGTGACCAGGTTCCCGTGATGCCGTTTGGCGATACCAGTGGCAGTGTGTCAGAGCGGTCGTTTGAACATACCGAAAGGTTCGTGAAATTAGGTTGCTGGTGGGGAATAACATCCACATGCAGTATTTGTGTGGCATAGCACAAAGGGGTGGTTGGCGTGAAAACATAATCGCCACTGGCCATATTGTCTACTATCGGGGGCAACCACGTACCTACTACGCCATTTGGAGCTGTATTGGATAATATTGGCGCAGTATCGCCCGCACATATCGGATTGATAGGGTCAAAATCGGAAACAAGGGACGGCTCCACGTCAAGAGTAAACTGAAAGGGTGCTCCAGTGATGCATTGCCCTGCATCGGGAATAAAGGTATATACCGTCTGCCCTGTAACATCGGAAGTTATAACAGGCGGATTCCAAGTACCCGTAATGGGAACGGTATTATTGGAAGAAGCGGGCAATAGCGGAACATTCGAAAATTGACAAATACTGGAAGGAAAAGTCCCAAATACGGGAGCCTCAACAGGAACCACTGCAATAGGGAAACTGACAACCAATGCACAAGGAAATGCAATTCTATCGGGTGTAAAAGTATAGGTCTGGCTGGTACTGCCATTGAACACACTCGGGCTCCACACACCTGGAATTCCATTTAAGGAAGTCGTAGGCAATACGGGCGGAACATCGCCCATGCAAATCTTTTGAGGCAGGTTGAATGTAGGTGTTGTAACGGCTACACAAGGGCAATTGACTTGAACTGGCTGGGTATAATCATTCGGATCAGGGGACAAGCCTGTATTTTCATACCCATTGCCTATCTGTCCGAAATAATTAGAGCCCCATCCGTAGCCCATTCCATCAGTCTTCATTCCTATCGCTTGAAACAATCGGGAAGAAAGAGTAGCCCAATCTGTTGCAGTACCAACCTGAAGCAATACATCACTGCTGTTATTGGTTCCGTTGCCTAAAAACGCACTTCCTGTAGCCCACAGAGTGCCATTGTTTTTGATAAAGAAACTTTTTGAAGACCCTGATTCTACCAACTTCCAATCGTTGTCTGTGCCAATCTGAGTGGGTGATAAAAAGGTGGGTGTTGCCCCTAATCCAAGCTGACCTGAGTTATTGTCGCCCCATCCCCATATTGTTCCATTTGTTTTTAGAGCGAGGCCAAAATCAAAGGATGCAGAAACAGCGGCCCAATTGGTATCTGTGCCTACTTGAAGCGGCGTAAAATGACTGCTGTAATTGCCTGTACCCAACTCTCCTCGATTATTATAGCTTCCCCAGGTCCAGAGCGTACCATTTGTTTTGATGGCGGCCGTAAATCCATTTCCTGCATCAATACTTTTCCAGTTGGTATCAGTTCCGATTTGAGTCGGAGCCGATTTTATAGTTAAAGTACCGTCTCCTACTTCCCCATTCAAATTGATTCCCCAGCCCCAAAGCGTACCGTTTGATTTGATCGCATAAGAAAGTGAACCACCTGCGGAAATAGCTACCCAATCCGTATCCGTTCCGATCTGGGTTGGTGCGATTAATTGTGTAATGCTTCCGTGTCCCAAAGCATTAAAAACGTCAAATCCCCAGACCCATATAGTACCATCGGCCTTTAGCGCAAGACTGTGCATTTTTCCTGCCGAAATGGATACCCAATTGGTAGCGGCACTGATCTGAACCGGAACGCTTCTATTGATCATCGAACCGTCCCCAACAGTTCCTTGTGAATTAGATCCCCAACCAAACAATTTACCATTTTGATGTATCGCAACCGTGTGATTATCACCACTGCTCAGTGCTTTCCAACATTGGCTGTGAGCGGTACAACTAAAAACAAGAAGAACTGCCAAGAATAAAATTCGGTTCATGCGGGGAGATGTATATTTGTAAGACAAAAGTATTATAAAAATGCAATTCAAGGAAGAAAAAATAAACAACCCGAAATGATTACTAAAACCACAACTGAACACCAAATCAAAAATCCCCATAATACACCTGGAAGCAAGGCAATTTTAAGTCCTTCCGCCAAGTATCCACCACTTGGTTGCGGTCGTCCAAGACAAATTCTATAAAATACTTGCCCTTGATGTGGTCGTTATAGATTTCGGTCTTGATGATGGAATCCTTGCGGTTGTCCTTTGATTTACGCATCAGCAGGGCATCAAAGACAATTTCGTGCGTCGTTAGGAAACGCAGAGTAGGTTCCTTGTAGCGGTCTTCCCTACCCGATACCAACAGGATGGTATAGCCGAGCTTTTTATAATTCTTCAATAGATTGGCCACCGGATCGTTAATCAGGTCTTGGTCGCACGTACTGGCGTCAAAAGGATTCCGCCCGTTCATCAACGCTAGCGTACCGTCCAAATCACAGATAATGGCCCTCGGAAGTGTCGGGTCTTGCTGGCAATATTCGGGCATGTCTTTATCAAAATGCTTTCTACTCGGTCGGTTATTGGGCTTCATACGGTTGCTTTGAGGTTTTGAAATTCTAAAGTACGATATTTTTATAAAAACCATGACCATACTACTCTAAGTCTTTAAATCTTTTCAATCTTTTCAATCTTTTCAATCTTTAAATCTTTAAATCCCAAAAATCCCTACCTTTGATTTTTACAACGAAAGCAACATGAGCTCCATCACCATCAAAGAGTTTTACCAAGAGATTTTAGGACAGACCTGTCCCGACATCGATTTGTTCCTTACCGAAAACATCAACAAGGACATTGGTCATTTTAATGTTTTTGATATTTCGGAAATATACAGGGCCTGCAAGTCCAAACCCGAAATGCCGTACAACAGGCGTACTTATTACAAGATTAGTTTGATAAAGGGACAAAACCGTGTGGAATATGCCGACAAGGTGATCCATATTGAAGATTGTGCCATTCTGTTTGCCTCGCCTAAAGTACCCTACAATTATACCAACCAGTGCGAGAACCAATCGGGACATTTTTGTGTGTTTACAAAAGACTTCCTGCCAACCGCCAAAATCGGAATGGAACTCGACAACCTGCCGGTATTCAGTCCGCAAAGCGATTTTATCTTTCAGATTTCAACCGAGCAGTTTCAGCAGTTCGAGGCTATATTTATGAAAATGCACGAGGAAATAAAGTCCGACTACCTCTACAAATACGACCTGTTGCGGCATTATGTAATGGAACTGATTCATTCGGGACAGAAGCTAAAGCCGATACTTCCCATAGAAAACAACAAGACTGCCGCATCCAGAACGACAACGCTGTTTATCGAATTATTGGAAAGGCAGTTCCCAATAGAAAACAGGAGCCATCTTTTGAAGCTGAAAACACCTGCCGATTATGCTGGTATACTGGGAGTTCATGTAAATCACTTGAACCGTGTATTAAAGGAGACGACTGGAAAAACCACGGGCGAAATCATTGGAAGCCGTCTCTATCAGGAAGCGAAAATGCTCCTTTCGCAAACGCAATGGAACATTTCGGAAATAGCCTTTACGCTGGGGTTTGAAGAGGTGGCACACTTCTCCAACTTCTTTAAAAAGCACAGCCAGCTATCGCCCCAACAATACAGGGAATTACAGCTTGTTTGATTTTTACAAATTATCATTTGATTTATGCAAATAGCATAATGTAGTTTTGCCTGAACTTTGCCGTATCAATTTAATACATTAAAAAAATGGCAAATAAGCAAAATAAAATAGTATTGGTTACAGGCGGAAGCCGTGGACTAGGAAAGGATTCGGCTCTGCAATTGGCAAGAAGAGGATTTGATGTCATCATCACCTATCAATCCAAAAAGGAAGCGGCAGAAGAAGTAGTAAAAGAAATCGAAACCATCGGACAAAAAGCATTCGCCTTGCCGTTGGACATTGCTTCAACAGCAGGATTTGACACCTTTACAGCGGACGTAAAAAATATTTTGGACACTCAGTTTGCTTCGGCAAAACTGGATGCTTTGGTCAATAACGCAGGAATCGGCATCAATGCAACCATTGAAAACACTACCGAGGAAATTTTGGACGCAATGACCAACATCCACTTCAAGGGACCGTTCTTCTTGACACAAAAACTCCTACCTTTATTAAACGACGGCAGTAGTATCGTCAATACATCATCTGGATTGGCACGCTTTTCTTTTGAAGGCTATGCGGCGTATGGCGCCATGAAGGCTGCGGTAGATTCCTTGTCAAGATACCAGGCATTGGAATTGGGAAGCAGAAAGATAAGAGTCAACTCAGTAGCACCGGGTGCCATCGAAACCGACTTTGGCGGAGGAGCTGTTCGCGATATTGCCGAGTACAACCAAGGGATATCTTCGCAAACCGCTTTAGGAAGAGTGGGTTTACCAGACGACATCGGTACCGTAGTAGCCTTCCTTTGTTCAGACGATTCAAAATGGATCAATGCACAAAGAATTGAAGCAGCCGGAGGATTCAGAATCTAATTTTCTTCCACATCAAATTATAAAAACCCATTCGACGGAAAGTTGAATGGGTTTTTAAGTTTTAAGTCTGTCCCAAACTTTTCCACTCAAATTCCAAATACCTTCATTCTTAAAACCACCACATGCTTCTTAATGTTGTCTAACCCTATCAAAGTGCTTATAAAGCCGTATCAAAGTGCTATTAAAGCCGTATCAAAGCCCTATTAAAGTGCTTATAAAGCCGTTCAAGCATATTGAAAAAGGCATATAAAATCATTGCGCTAGTCACAAAAGAAATCCGTATTTTTACTTGAAACAAGTAATTTGTTTTCAATTGCTCCAAAAAAAACTCTTTATACTATGCGTGCATAGTATTTTTTTATTATCTTTGAAATAGTTACAGCAACATGAAAGACAAAACAATAGATTATATCTTGAGGGCAACTTGGCAAGCCGTGTCAAGGATGTACAATGAAGAGGCCTCAAAATACGGCGGTACGATGGCAACAGGTTTTGTCTTGTTAAGCATTGATAAGGATAAAGGAACACCATCAACAGCATTGGGTCCGAAAATGGGAATGGAAGCAACAAGCCTCACACGGACGCTAAAGTCGATGGAAGAAAAGGGACTCATCAAAAGGAAAAAAAATCCAGATGATGGCAGAGGTGTTTTAATTTACCTGACCAAATTTGGAAAAGAAATGAGAGATCAGTCTAAAAGTACAGTATTGAAGTTCAACGAGATTGTCCGTCAGAACATCTCAGATGAAAAGTTGGAGCACTTTATTGAAGTCGCCGAAACCATCAACAGCCTCATTACAGAAAAGAAAGTGTTCTAAAGATCAGTATCGGAGAATCCTTTCGAATAAACAGATAAACAAACAACGAATAAACAATAAATAATGAAACGACTGATTAAAAAAGTTGCGGTAATTGGTTCGGGAATCATGGGATCGGGCATCGCCTGCCATTTTGCAAATATCGGTGTAGAAGTAATGCTTCTCGATATCGTGCCACGTGAACTCACCGAAGCCGAACAGAAAAAAGGATTGACTTTAGAAAGTAAAGTAGTAAGAAACAGAGTGGTGAACGACCACTTGGCAAATGCCTTGAAATCGAAGCCCTCTCCTATTTACCATCAAAAGTTTGCCAGCAGAATCACAACAGGTAACACTACCGATGATTTGGCTAAAATTGCTGATGTCGATTGGATTATCGAAGTAGTAATCGAAAGGCTTGATATCAAAAAGCAAGTCTTCGAACAGATTGAGAAATACAGAAAACCGGGAACGTTGATTACCTCCAACACCTCTGGTATCCCCATTCACTTTATGAGCGAAGGCCGTAGTGAAGATTTCCAAAAGCACTTCTGTGGCACACACTTCTTTAACCCAGCACGTTATCTAAAGTTATTCGAAATCATTCCGGGTCCGAAAACATCTACGGAAGTATTGGATTTCTTGAATGAATATGGAGAAAAGTTCCTAGGCAAGACTTCGGTCGTAGCAAAGGATACTCCGGCGTTTATCGGAAACCGTATCGGTATTTACGGCATCATGAGCATGTTCCACCTCGTAAAGGAAATGGGACTCACCATCGAAGAAGTAGATAAATTGACTGGTCCTGTCATCGGCCGACCAAAATCCGCTACGTTCAGAACCGTTGATGTGGTGGGATTGGATACATTAGTGCACGTTGCGAATGGTTTGTACGAAGGCGTTCCAAACGACGAATCACACGACTTGTTCAAGCTTCCCGACTTCATCAGCAAGATGATGGAAAACAAATGGCTCGGAAGTAAAACCGGACAAGGCTTTTACAAGAAAGTAGACAAAGACATCTTGTCGTTAGACTTAGATACTTTAGAATATAGAGCCGCTAAAAAAGCTTCTTTTGCCACTTTAGAATTGACCAAGACCATTGACAAGCCGATTAACCGTTTCAAGGTGTTGGTAAAAGGAACCGACAAGGCTGGAGAGTTCTACAGAAAGAACTTTGCAGGCATGTTCGCTTATGTGGCCAACAGGGTTCCTGAAATCACAGAAGATTTATACAAGATTGACGACGCCATGAAGGCCGGCTTCGGTTGGGAAAATGGACCATTTGAAATCTGGGATGCCATCGGTGTTGAAAAAGGTATCGAATTGATGAAAGCCGAAAACCAAGAGCCTGCAGCGTGGGTAACCGAAATGCTGGCTTCTGGAAACAAATCCTTCTACACCATCAAAGACGGTGCAACGTATTATTACGACATCACTTCAAAAACACAGAAAAAAGTTCCAGGTCAAGATTCGTTCATCATATTAAACAATATTAGAGAAAGCAAAAAGGTTTGGAGCAATTCAGGTTCCGTAATCACTGATTTAGGTGACGGCATCTTAAACCTTGAATTCCAGTCTAAAATGAACACGATTGGTGGCGATGTTTTACAAGGAATCAACAAGGCAATTGACTTGGCTGAAAAAGAATATGCCGGTTTGGTGATTGGAAATCAAGCGGCGAATTTCTCTGTTGGAGCAAACATCGGAATGATATTCATGATGGCGGTGGAACAGGAATACGACGAATTGAATATGGCCATCAAGCTTTTCCAAGACACAATGATGCGCGTTCGCTACTCTGGAATCCCAGTCGTAGTGGCTCCACACGGTATGACTTTGGGTGGTGGTTGCGAAATGAGCATGCACGCTGATAAAGTTGTCGCTGCTGCAGAAACCTATATCGGTTTGGTAGAATTCGGTGTCGGAGTCATCCCAGGTGGTGGTGGTTCTAAGGAAATGGCCTTGAGAGCTTCGGATTTGTTCCGCAAGAACGATGTGGAATTAAACGTATTGCAAGAGTATTTCCTAACCGTAGCCATGGCAAAGGTTTCCACTTCCGCTCACGAAGCCTTCGATTTAGGCATCTTGCAACACGGAAAAGACATCGTAGTCATCAACAAAGACCGTCAGATTGCAGAAGCCAAAAAGCAAGCATTGATTCTAGCAGATGCGGGATACACCCAACCTATAAGAAGAAAAGATGTAAAAGTTTTAGGAAAGCAAGCCTTAGGAATGTTCCTAGTTGGAACCGACCAAATGCAAGCCGGAAGCTACATCTCCGAACACGACAAAAAGATTGCCAACAAACTGGCCTATGTTATGGCTGGAGGCGATTTATCAGAAGCAACTTTGGTAACAGAGCAATATTTGTTGGATATCGAAAGAGAGGCTTTCTTATCACTTTGTACGGAAAGAAAAACATTAGAGAGAATCCAGTTTATGTTGACGAAAGGAAAACCTTTGAGAAACTAAACTCCGTAGGAGTGTCCTGTTTATAGCACAGATAATCAGATCAGAAAAGCTCCGTAGGAGCGACCTGTTCATAGCTTCATAGGAGCGACCCGTCATACATTATATGAACATTAAAAATAAAAATATATGCCAAACACCTATTCCCAAATTTACATACAAATTGTATTTACAGTAAAAGGAAGACAGAATTTAATAGATAAAGGTCACCGAGAAGAATTGCATAAGTTCATAACGGGCATCGTTAAAAAAAGAGGGCAAAAGTTATTATCCATTTTCGCAATGCCGGACCACGTTCATTTGTTTATCGGATTGCAACCAAATTGTAGCATTTCAGATTTGGTTAGAGATATAAAAGCAGGCTCATCAAAGTTTATAAATGACAGCAAGTGGATCAAAAGCAAATTCAATTGGCAGGAAGGATTTGGCGCTTTTTCTTATTCTAGAAGTCATATTGATAATGTAGTGAAATATATTTAAATCAAGAAGAACATCATAAACAGAGAACATTTAAAGATGAGTATTTAGATTTTTTGCAGAAATTCGAAATTGAATATGAAGAGAGATATTTGTTTGATTTTATTGATTAAATAGATTAATAGATTGTTTGAAATGGAATCATTTATTATCAGGTCGCTCCTACGGAGCTTAACCCATAATCCACATTCGTTTCTATAGACAGTTTACCCCTACGGGGCAATATTGCGAAATAAAATAAACTCTAGCATAATGATTTAGTTTGTAGAATAATAATTGTTTATGATATGAAAATAATCACCATAAAAGGAACTCCATTGGAGTGACTTGTTTGTAAAATTTGTTAAAACAACACAAATAAAATGAATAAAACAGCATACATCGTTAAGGCATACCGAACAGCGGTAGGCAAGGCACCAAAAGGACTATTCAGATTCAAACGTCCGGACGAATTGGCTGCAGAAACCATTCAATACATGATGAATGAACTGCCTGATTTCGACAAGAAAAGAATAGACGACGTAATGGTCGGAAACGCAATGCCGGAAGCCGAACAAGGTTTGAACGTTGCACGATTAATTTCTCTCATGGGATTGAAAGTCGATGATGTTCCGGGAGTTACAGTAAATAGATATTGTGCTTCTGGATTGGAAACCATTGCAATGGCAACGGCTAAAATACAATCAGGAATGGCAGATTGCATTATTGCAGGAGGTGCCGAAAGCATGAGCTTTATCCCGATGGGAGGTTATAAACCAACACCCGACTATGCGGTAGCAAAAGAAGGTCATGAAGATTACTATTGGGGAATGGGATTGACAGCGGAAGCAGTTGCAAAACAATTCAAGGTTTCTCGTGAAGACCAAGACTTATTTGCTTTCAACTCGCACCAAAAAGCCTTGAAAGCACAAGCTGAAGGCAAATTCGACAAGCAGATTGTTCCGATTACGGTAGAGCAAACTTACATCGATGAAAACGGAAAGAAAGCAACAAAATCATACGTAGTAAATAAAGACGAAGGTCCGAGAGCTGACACTAATTTGGAAGCTTTGGCGAAACTAAGACCTGTTTTTGCAGCCGACGGAAGCGTTACAGCAGGAAGCTCATCTCAAATGAGTGACGGTGCTGCCTTTGTAATGGTAATGTCAGAAGATTTGGTTAAAGAATTAAACTTGGAACCAATTGCAAGAATGGTAAGCTATGCTGCCGCTGGAGTAGAACCAAGAATTATGGGAATCGGTCCTGTAAAAGCTATTCCGAAAGCCTTGAAGCAAGCCGGATTGTCGTTGAATGACATTGAATTATTCGAATTAAACGAAGCGTTTGCATCGCAATCTTTAGCTGTTGTCAGAGAATTAGGTATCAATCCGGATATCGTAAATGTGAACGGTGGAGCGATTGCTTTGGGTCACCCGCTGGGTTGCACAGGAGCTAAGCTTTCAGTACAATTATTTGATGAAATGAAACAGCGAGGAAACAAATATGGTATCGTGACGATGTGCGTGGGAACTGGTCAAGGCGCTGCTGGGGTTTACGAGGTTCTTTAAGAGAAGAAAGAGCCAAGAAGCAAGAGAAAAGACTCTATGAAACATAACTTTAAGAATCTGAAAATTTGGATTTTGTCAATGGAGATAACATCAGATATACATAAAATCTGTTTGACGTTTCCAAAAAATGAAATATATGGATTAGTAAGTCAGATGAATCGAGCCGCTGTATCAATGCCTTCAAATATCGCTGAGGGTTCAAATAGAGGAAATATTCATTTTAAACATTTTCTGAACATCAGTTTAGGTTCTTCTTTCGAATTACAGACACAATTAATTATTGCTAATCAAAACGAATATATAAACAATGAAAAAATGATTGAAATAGAAAACAAGATTATCGAATTCCAAAGGATGACTGCTGGTTTTATCAGCAAATTGGAGGTATAGTCTTTTTTCTTGCTTCTTTCTTCTTTTCTCTTAAAAAAATATCCAATGACTGAAAAACAAATCGCACGAGGTGGTCAATTCCTTGTAAAAGAAACAAAAAGCGAAGACATCTTTACTCCGGAAGACTTTTCGGAGGAGCAATTGATGATGAAACAGACGGTGAAAGAATTTGTGGACAAAGAGATTTGGCCAAACAAGCACCGTTTTGAAAACAAAGACTTTGCTTTCACCGAAGAGTGTATGAAAAAAGCAGGTGAATTGGGACTTCTAGGAGTTGCAGTTCCTGAAGAATATGGAGGACTCGGAATGGGATTTGTTTCCACAATGCTCGTTTGTGATTATATTTCGGGAGCAACGGGTTCGTTTTCGACTGCTTTTGGAGCGCATACCGGAATCGGAACGATGCCAATTACTCTATATGGAACAGAAGAACAAAAACTAAAATACGTACCAAAATTAGCTTCAGGCGAATGGTTTGGAGCCTATTGTTTGACGGAACCAGGAGCAGGATCTGATGCCAATTCTGGAAAAACTAAAGCCGTTTTATCAGAAGATGGAACACATTACAAAATCACAGGTCAAAAGATGTGGATTTCTAATGCTGGTTTCTGTAGCGTCTTCATTGTATTTGCAAGAATTGGCGATGATAAAAACATCACAGGTTTTATCGTAGAAAACGATCCTTCAAACGGAATTTCGATGAACGAAGAAGAGCACAAATTGGGAATCCGTGCCTCCTCTACCCGTCAGGTTTTCTTCAGTGATACGAAAGTGCCTGTTGAAAACATGCTTTCTGAAAGAGGAAACGGTTTCAAGATTGCCATGAATGCATTGAATGTAGGTCGTATCAAATTAGGTGCTGCTTGTTTGGATGCACAAAGAAGGGTAACTTCTGGAGCGGTTAAATATGCCAACGAAAGAATCCAATTCAATACGCCAATTTCAAATTTTGGAGCGATTCGTTCCAAGATTGCTGAAATGGCCACTTCTTGTTATGCAGGTGAAAGTGCTTCTTACAGAGCGGCAAAAAATGTGGAAGAACGCATTGAAGCTCGTGTTGCCAACGGAGAAAGTCATCAAGATGCTGAATTAAAAGGTGTTGAGGAATTTGCTATTGAAGCTTCTATCTTAAAAGTGGCGATTTCGGAAGACATTCAAAACTGTGCGGATGAAGGAATTCAAATCTTCGGTGGTATGGGATTCTCTGAGGATACTCCGATGGAAAGTGCCTGGAGAGATGCTAGAATCGCAAGAATTTATGAAGGAACAAACGAAATCAACCGCATGCTTTCCGTAGGGATGTTGGTTAAGAAAGCCATGAAAGGCCACGTAGATTTATTGAGCCCTGCGATGAAGGTACAGGAAGAATTGATGGGAATTCCAGATTTCAACACGCCTGATTATTCTGAATTATTTGCCGAAGAAAAAGAAATGGTTGCCAAATTGAAGAAAGTATTCCTGATGGTAGCTGGCGCAGCCGTTCAGAAATACGGTCCGGATTTAGACAGTCACCAACAATTGTTGATGGCCGTCGCCGACATCTTGATTGAAATCTACATGGCTGAATCTACGATCTTGAGAACCGAGAAATTAGTGAAATCAAAAGGTCAGGAAAACGTGAAAGAACAAATAGCAATGGCGCAATTGTATTTATACAAAGCGGTTGATATCGTGAATGCAAAAGGAAAGGAAGGAATCGCTTCGTTCTCTGAAGGTGATGAGCAACGTATGCTTTTGATGGGATTGAAACGTTTCACCAAATACACCAACCTCCCAAATGTAGTAGCGTTGCGCGAAACAATTGCTGAGAAATTGATCTCTGAAAACGAATACTGCTACTAAATCAGTTCGTTTTAAGCATAAAAAAACCGTCTCTTGCGAGGCGGTTTTTTGTTTTTCATAGCTTTTTTTTGATCTCTTATAGAGGTTTTCTACCCGAGATTACTCTTAGCAATACAATGATGATTGCAATTACTAATAGAATGTGGATTAATCCTCCAGTGGCAATTCCTGTTCCAAGTACTCCGAAGAATCCAAGAGCCCAAATGATTACCAAAATTACTGCGATTGTATAAAGTAAATTTCCCATAGCGTTAGGTTTTATTGGTTAGTTTTTGTGATTATTTGTGTGTTATTATTTCTTTTTGTCAAGTTTGTCTTTCAACATTTGTGCGTGATCGCGGTGTGCTGTCAAGCTAACGATTTTAGCGGCTGCCCAAGTTCTGATTTCAGCATCGTTTGCTTTTTCTGAAGCTTTTTGTGCTTTGTCTAAAGCTTTTTTATGACCGTCAACCATCATTTCAGCAAATTTCTTATCGAAATCATGACCTGTTTTCTCGTTCAATTTGTTGTAGTCATCCTGACCTTCTTCTGTTATGGCCGCTGGAAGCGTGATTTGCTTTTGCTCAGCTACCGCTTTCAACTCGTTCCAAGATTTGGTGTGGTCATCAACCAGCTTCTTTCCGAAAGCTTTTACTTCTGCATCAGTACCTTTTTGTTGTGCCAATTTACCGATTTCAATTTCCTTTAAATCAGTTTCGGCAGCATCAACAAGATATTGCGAATCATCTTCTTTTGCATCGTTTTCTTCAAACTTGGTTTCGTTGATGTCTTCAGCTGCTTCTTTTGGGTCTTCCGCTTTTGGCTCTTGCTTGCAAGAAGTTGTCCCGATACACAGACTAAGTAATGTAGCGCTCAAAAGTGTTTTTCCTAAAATGTTAACCTTTTTCATAATGATTGTTTTAGTAATTTTTAATAGTACTAAATTATACCATCGACAAGGTTTTCGTCTTACAGAATTAACTTTTAATGTTACAGAATTAAATTACTAATGTCTAACGGCATATTTTCTTTCGAAACGCATCATCTCTACATCGCCTGTTAGCAGGTTCAGCGTTTTTCCATCATCTGTAATTGTAAAACCGTCAATCTTTTGAAGTGTTGACATATAGATAGTTTCCCCCTGTCCTTCACAAAACATTTTGGTAGAAGCCATGCCTTCATTAAAACTCAGTTTATTGCCTTCGGCCTTGAAACTTCCGGTGTAGCTGTTACAACTGTTTTTTCCCATCACCAGATTGTTGGATATATTAAAGGTAATGTTTGGTTTTGTGTTAGGATACAATCCGTCGAAGGCTATCCTTGGCCCTGTAATGTAGGTAAGTTCCCAATTTCCTTCCAATGATTTAGAGCCGGTAGGCACCAGTTCTTTCTTTGAACTGCAGGATAATAATGTTGCGCAAACGAACGTCAATAGTAATGTGATCTTTCTCATAATGATTGTTTTTAGAATTTGTAAAATAAATGTATTTCTTAAAATTAGCATTTTTAAAATGAAAGAGTTTTAAAATAAATACAAATTTTGGATTAGATGAAATAGATTTCTATTTTCGTGAAAACTAAAACATACAATATGAAAATACTAGGCATAGGCTCCAGAATAAACCATCCAGAATATGGCAAAGGCGTGATCACGAATGTTTCTTCAAAAGATTATTGGGTAACTTTTATAGAAAGTGGTTTGGAAACGATTGCATTGAACAGCGAATTTGAAGTAATTGAAGCGGCCGAAAATGAGGTGGATACCATCAGTTTCTATGACATCGAGTCGAGCCTGAAAAGCATCTTGAGAAAATGGTCGGATGTTACGGAAACGGTTCCTATGGCCGATAAGTGGAAAGGCGGTGACCTCATTTTAAAACCAGGACAAGCCGGTGTTCAAGGAAAAGAAGTGGCTATCGATACATTCTTTAATAAGATTGTGATGGTGCGCGACCGCTTGAGGGTGATGGAACAAAAAATCAATGCCAGCAACTTGGACAACAGCGAAAAGGTAGATTTACAGCAATACATCACCAGAATTTACGGAAGTCTAACTACCTTTAACGTGCTCTTTAAAACGAACTCTGATTATTTCGTAGGCGAAAAATCGAAATAATAAAAACATACCCCGCATTTATAATTAGTGAAAAGGCTTCCTACCTAGTGTTTGGAAGCCTTTTTTTTGGCGAAAGCCCAAACCGACGCTACGAGAAGCAATTCCGTGGACAGAATTGCAAGAACCGACCCTGCGACAAGGTTTTTAAACTTCCGGAAAGTTTGTCGCAGGGCTACGAGAAGCTTTCCGCTCTTGGGAAAGTTTCCCGTAGGGTCGCAACAAGGCTTCTACCCTTTCGGAAAGTTCACGTAATGGTGCAACAAGCTTTCCGCTCTTCGGAGAGTTTCCTGCAGGGTTGCAACAAGGTTTATACCCTTCCGGAAAGTTTCACGCAGGGCTGCGAGAAGCTTTCCGGTCATGAGAAAGATTGCCATCGAGGATTCATTAATAAAAAGGTATAAAAAAAAACGACCCCTCGAATAAATCGAAGGGTCGTTCACCAAAAACAATTAAAACATAATCTTTATAAAAAAACTTTGTAAGGAATACAATGAATTTTTAGTTCAAATTAGGCCTTATCTACAAAACAAAAATGTACATGTCTAAATGCTTAATCAAGTGGCTTCTTGCCCTGAATAAGTCTGAAAATAATTGCGATTACCGCAATAACAAGCAGTAAGTGAATCAAGCTCCCTGTTACCATTCCTCCAAGGAATCCGATGGCCCAGATGATGATAAGGATTACTGCAATTGTGTATAATAAATTTCCCATAGCGTTAGGTTTTATTGGTTGGTTTATCTTTTACAAAGTTGGGATTAATCCTGCCCTATTTGTTATAGTTTAAATCTTAAAAGTTATAAGATTATTTGTTGTCGTTATTTTCTACCGTTTCTATTTCAAAGATTTCCTTCTGTATTTCTACAGCATAATCATTCGGGATAATTTTCTTGCCATACTTTCGGGCATAAACTTTAGTAAATTCTGCTCCAAAATATAATATAATAGCCGAGTAATATACCCAAACCAATATAATCACGACCGATCCTGCAGCACCATATACCGTGGCTACTGTTGAGTTTCCTAAATAGAAACCTATGGCAAACTTACCGATCATAAAAAATACCGAAGTGAAGCTGGAACCAATCAACGCATCTCGCCAAGCGATATCACCATCGGGCAAGGTCTTGAAGATGATGGAAAACAGTATGGTGGTACTTACAAAAAGGATGATTATGTTCAGAACATAGAACAAATAGACGGTTGCGTCTGGAAAGTACAGTACCAAACGAGCATTGAGCACATCCATCACAGTATTGACCATAAGACTCACCAACAAAAGGAAGCCGACAGCAGCAATCATCGAAAAGGACATCAATCGGTTTTTGATGAATTTCATGATGCCTTTGTTTGGCTTTGCCTTTAATCCCCATATAAAATTGATGGAGCTCTGAATTTCTGCAAAAACCCCCGAAGCACCAATAAGCAACATAATACCTCCAAATACGGCAGCAAATATATTACTGTCGGACAGTTCAATATTCTTGATGGTTTCCTGAATTTGCACGGCCGCATCGTTCCCTACCAGACCATTTATCTGTCCGAAGAATTCACCCGAAACAGCTTCTCTCCCAAAGAAAATACCACAGATATAAAGGATGATGATGCACAAAGGCGGCAACGAAAATATAGTATAATAGGACAAGGAAGCGCTGAGCTTGATGGCATTGTCGGTATCAAATTCGGTAAAGGTGCTTTTTAATAATCCCCACCATTTGGTGAATAGTTTGCTTTTCATCTTATAGCGTTTTTAGTAAGTATAAAATTACCGCTAAAGCGAAAGGCAAGCCTTACGAAATAAGAAATTATAGTTATAAGATTTTACAGATTAAAGCTATCAATTATTGCTCTTTTCGGCGATTGATACAGTTGTATATCGATTCGAAAAGCTCAGAAGGATTAAAAGGTTTGATGACCACATCGTCAATTCCTGCATCAGAGGCCTTCTTCAAAACTTCATTACGGTCGAATGCCGTCAAGGCAATGATAGGTGTCTTTATACCGAGATTTCTAATCATTGTAGCGGTTTCATATCCGTCAATAACAGGCATGTTTATATCCATCAGGATCGCATCGAAGTGTTCCTTCTGCACCAAGTCGATAGCATCATGACCGTTATCGACCATCTTGGAGACATGCTTCTTTCTCTCAATGACCTTTTGAGTAACCAGTTGATTGATTTTGTTGTCCTCTACAACCAAGATACTCAAACTGCTGTCAGACTCCTGCTGTGGTTCTGGTATTTTTGTTTCGCCTTCGGCCAATTCAAAACCTATGGTAAAGGTAAATTTTGTTCCAATATTTTCCTTACTCTCTACTTCAATCTTGCTCTGGAAAAGTTCTATGAGCCTCTTTACAATAGGTAGTCCCAAGCCAGTTCCTTGATAATCGCCACCTTTGCGTTCAAGTTGTACAAATTTCTCGAATATCTTCGATTGATTTTCTTTGGTAATACCTACACCGTTGTCTTGAACCATGAACGTGATAAAGTAAGTTGTACCTTCCACCCTATCGAGCTTCACGATGATTTTTACTTCGCCTTTTACAGTAAATTTCAACGCATTGCTAATGAGGTTCATCAAGATCTGCGACAATCGAAGTTCATCACCAATAAGGTATTTAGGAATTCTTGCATCAAACTCTATTGACAAGGTGTTTTCGTTTCCATCGGCAATAAAATGAAGCGAATTCTTGATCGTATTGATTTCTTCTTCAAGATTAAAAACTCCGTTTATAAGGACAATCTTGTTCTCCTCCATCTTGTTCAACTGCAAGATATCATTGACCAAAGCCAGAAGATATCGGGCAGAAAACCGCAACGAATTCAAATGATTATTGTTGATGAGTTCCTTGTGTTCCTCTATAATGATACTCGCAATCCCGATAACTCCATAGAGTGGTGTTCGCAGTTCATGGCTTACGGTAGAGACAAATTGGGTTTTTATATTGGACATTTCTTCTGCCTTTCGGTTGGCCAAAAGCAGTTCTTCATTTGCTTTTGTCAGTTCTGCATTTAATTTTTGCCTGGCCTTGTTGCTTTTATAAAAAATATAGAGGAATAAAAGTGTCACAATTAAAATAACAAACATCAGTAAGCTTACTGTTTTGGTTATTGATATTTTTTGTTGCTGTGACGCATTCTCCACTTCAATCCTTTCGAATTGGCTTTTATATTCGTCCAATTCTATCTGGATAGCATGTGTTTCAAGACTCTTCAATTTCTCCTCTGGGTAAAGTATCTTATTCATCTGCTTGAGCTTCTCCCCGTAAAGCTCAGCCTTTTCTGGCTGATTGAATTTCTTGTAGTGCTCCACCAGTTTCTCATAGACATTGATCGACAAGCCTTCCATTCCAGCGTCTTTTGATAATGCCAAAGCCTTGAAGAAAAAATCTTCTGCTAGTTTCTGCTGTTTCTCATTACTGTAATAAACGCCCAACGAATTAAGTAAATAAAAACGACCTTCATCATCACTTTTAGTTTCAAAATAGGGTCTTATATCACTTAGGTATTTATACCCCGTATCGTAATCCTCAAATGTAAAATAGGCATTAGCAAGATTTAATTTAGTGTAGGCAATCTGAGAGCTATCTTTTATTTTCTCTGCAAAAAAAAGTGATTTCTTGTAGTATGCAATTCCTTTCTTTATATCAATCTTATTGTAATAATAGGCACTTCCCAAATTACTATACACCCAATTTTTTAAAGAATCGTTATCAGTCTTGTTGGCATATTGCAATGCCTTGTCGTAGAATTCGATTGCCCTTTTGGCCTGAGAAAACTCATCATAGATGACACCAATGGAGTTGTAGGAATTTGCAATAAGATAGGAATCCTTAATTTTAAAAGATCGTACTAATGCATCCTTTGACAGTTCAAGCGATTTCTCAAATTCATCATTTCTGTAATGTACACCGGCTTTGATAATTTCCTTCTCTATACTCTTCCTTTCAAGCGACGGATTTTGGGAGTATAAAAAAGAAAATGCTAATAAGAATAGCGTGGTGATGAATCTTTTCATTTGGTGCGAATTACAGAACGAAAAGTAAAAAAATAATCCCAACAATTTGTCGGGATTATTATAAATATTTAGTTTCTAATTAATTTTCTGTACTTGATTCGCTTAGGAGTCAAATCGCCCCCTAGGCGTTTTTTCTTATTCTCTTCATATTCAGAGAAACTTCCTTCGAAGAAATATACTTCTGAGTCTCCTTCGAATGCTAAGATATGTGTACAAATTCTATCCAAGAACCATCTGTCGTGCGAAATAACAACGGCACAGCCTGCGAAGTTCTCCAAACCTTCTTCAAGTGCTCGAAGCGTGTTCACGTCCAAATCATTCGTAGGCTCATCCAGCAACAATACGTTTCCTTCTTCCTTCAAGGTCATTGCAAGGTGCAAACGGTTTCTTTCTCCACCAGAAAGCATTGATACTTTCTTGTTTTGGTCGCTTCCGCCGAAGTTGAAACGGGAAAGATAGGCTCTAGAATTCACCTGTCTTCCGCCCATCATGATCAATTCCTGTCCGTCTGCAAAGTTTTCCCAGATTGATTTGTTCACATCAATATTGGAGTGCGATTGATCTACATAGGCAATCTTAACCGTTTCTCCAATAGAAAACGCACCCGAATCCGGTGTTTCCTCGCCCATGATCATTCTGAAAATTGTAGATTTACCAGCACCATTCGGCCCGATGATTCCAACGATACCCGCCTGTGGCAAAGTAAAATTCAAGTTGTCGTATAATAATTTTTCGCCATAACCTTTGGCAACACTATTGGCTTCGATTACATTGGTTCCTAAACGTGGCCCATTCGGGATGTATAGTTCCAGCTTTTCATCGAGTTGCTTTTGGTCTTCATTCAGCAATTTATCATAGTTCTGTAAACGGGCTTTTTGCTTGGTCTGTCTTCCTTTTGCACCTTGGCGTACCCAGTCAAGCTCTCTTTCAAGGGTTTTTCTTCTTTTGGAAGCCACTTTTTCTTCCTGCGCCATACGGTTTGATTTCTGATCCAACCAAGAAGAATAGTTTCCTTTCCACGGAATACCCTCTCCTCTATCCAATTCTAAAATCCATCCGGCAACGTTGTCAAGGAAATAACGGTCGTGCGTTACGGCAATTACTGTTCCTGCATATTGTGCCAAATGTTGCTCTAACCAAAGTACGCTTTCTGCATCCAAGTGGTTGGTAGGCTCATCCAGAAGCAAAACATCCGGCTGTTGCAACAACAAGCGGCATAAAGCTACACGGCGACGCTCTCCACCCGAAAGGTTCTTGATTGGAGTATCTCCATCTGGCGTACGGAGCGCATCCATGGCAATTTCAAGTTTTGTATCAATTTCCCAAGCGCCCAATGCATCAATCTTGTCCTGTAATGCCGCTTGACGGTCCATCAACTTGTCCATCTTGTCTGGATCTGAATAGTTTTCTTCCAGTCCGAACAAATCATTAATCTGATTGTATTCCTCCAGAACCGCCATTGTTTCGGCAACACCTTCACGAACAATCTCGATTACGGTTTTGGTATCGTCCAAGACTGGCTCTTGTTCCAAGTATCCAACAGTATATCCCGGTTGGAAAACTACATCTCCTTGGTAATTTTTATCTACTCCAGCGATGATTCTCAATAGAGAAGATTTTCCTGAGCCATTCAAACCTAGGATACCAATCTTTGCTCCATAGAAGAAACTCAGGTAAATATTCTTTAGTACTTGCTTGTCGCTGCTTGAGTAGGTCTTACTCAGCTTTTGCATCGAAAATATTACTTTCTTATCGTCTGACATATTGTTTATATTTTGTTTAATTTTTTTCGATTACAAAGATAGTAAAACAAAGCAAAGATATTGTCCATAAATACAAAAGCCTCCAGGTTACTCTGAAGGCTTTTGCTTTTAAAACAATTAACAAAAAAACTAAACTTACTCTTTGATAATCTTGATGGTTTGAACCGCATTATCGGCGGTTACTTTTACAAGATAGGCTCCTGGAGCTAAATTTGACATATCAATTTGTCCTTCATTAGCATTAATTACTTTTGCAACTACTTGCTGTCCTAATAAATTGAAGACTGCAACATCTGTAATTGCTGTTGGATTGTTCAGGTTCAAGATATTTTTTACTGGATTTGGATAAGCCTTTAATGAATTCTTGGTAAAATCATCTGAAGACAATGTTTCATTGGTTGAAATTTCCAAGCAGAATGTACCCTCTCTAGAAGCATTATAGCCCGAAACCCTTACATAGTATGTTTCTCCTACTTCAACATTAGCATTCGTAATAATTGAGTTGTATGATTCGTCATTACTTAAAATAGTTTCTCCGCTATCCTGATCGCAATCCATTTCTGTCAGGTCACTGCAAGAACCCGAGTAAAGTGCAATTTCTGTATCAAGAAGGGTTCCTCCAGTAAAATCTGTAGAAATATCAACTGATGCAACATTTTCAGGAACTGTAAAACTAAACCAAACGTCGTTTTCACCATAGTTAAAACACTCTGCTTGCCCCATATTTGAATCTGTTGCGCCAAGATTTGTTCCGTTATTCAAAACACCATTACAATAGGAAGCATCTACCGTAAGAGCTATTGCTCCGTCACACTCATCGTTTGCTGGTGGATCCTGTCTTTTTGTTACACAAATATCAAATACAGTATAAACTGGTTCATCAGAATATGAAAACACCCTTACAAAGTAAGTATCGCCTACTGTCATATCTGAAACAATTAATGTTTCATAATTTGGCGCTATACCTAGTGAAGTAAATTCTCCACAAAGCCCTGAGAACACTTCGAAGTTTAATGTTTCCCAACCATCTGTTTCAGGAATACTTACTTGGTGGCTAGGTCCTGTTGCTACAAACGAAAACCAAACATCGTCATTAGGGTTTCCTTCTTCTGCATCTATGCCAGAATCTGTTGCGTTGGCCAAAGATGCTGTAGTTACCGTTTCGCAAATACCATTGTCGTTTACTGTCAATACTACTGGATTGTCGCATTCGTCGTTTTCTTGTTGTGCAGGAATGGCAACCAAGCAGATATCAAAAGTGGTATCGACAAATTCTGGACCATAAGAATAGACTCTTACATAATAGACTGTTTCTTCTATAAGCTCGTTTACGATAAATGTATTTGGGTCGCTGGCACCAATAAGTATTCCTCCACATTGTCCGTCGAATAGTTCCATTACAAGATCGGTATCGTTGCCTTCTATGTTGGACAACTCTATCTTATGTGTAGTAGATGTTGCAGTAAAATGATACCAAACATCATCATCGGCTGAACCTGTTTCTGTTGGAATACCAGAATCTGTAGCAAATGCCAATGTTCCAGAAGTTGGATTTTGGCAAGTAGCACCCTCTGCCACGGTTAATTCTACTGATTCTTCACAATTATCATTTGCAGGTGGCGCATCGCTCGTAGTGATGCAGATGTCAAATGTAGTATCTGGGAAATTTTCTTCGCCATAGCTAAAGATTCTCACATAATAGGTACTTCCCGTAACGAGTTCATTATAGGCTCCCATTTGACCGTTTACTATTTTAAGTGAGCTTAAAGCATCACAGTCACCTTCAAAAAGTTCAAAGACCAAATCGTATGTATTCCCGTCAATGTTGTCAAGCGTTATTAGTGCACTGTTTGAAGCTGCCACGAATGAATACCAAACATCATCATCGGCCTCGCCTACTTCCGATGGAGTTCCAGAATCGGTGGCAGATTGGAGTGTTCCGGACGTGGCGGTACATTCTTGGTCGTACATTGTGATTGCAGTTGCAGTAGCACATTCGTCGTTTGCAGGTGCCGCTGGAGGTGTTCCTACACAGATATCAAATGTAGTATCTACAAAATCTTCTCCATAGGAATATACTCTGATTTTGTATTCTGTCTCTGGTGTAAGTCCAGAAACGATCATGCTTTCTGGGTAATCCGACTCAATGATCGTGCTGCAGTCGCCCTCCAATAATTCCATTACAATATCGAACCCTGACCAATTACCGGCTTCGATGTTCGATAGTTCTATCTTATGTGTTTCGGATGTTGCGGTAAATGAAAACCATACGTCGTCGTCTGCGTCTCCCAAATCTCCTTCAATACCAGAGTCGGTTGCAGATTGTAGTGTTCCTGCTGTTACCGTACCGCAAAGATAATCTGGGTTAACAGTAAGTTGAGTTGGAGTGTCGCATTCGTCGTTTGCAGGAGCAGGTGGTGGTGTTCCTAAGCAAATATCAAAAGTTGTGGTTTGCGGCGAATCGGTATAGGAATAGATTCTGATGTAATAGGTGTTGTCTACTTCAAGACCTCCAAATGTGAGTGCATTTGGATCATCTACATAGGCTACAAGCGTTGGGTCACTACAGTCGCCTGTCATAACTTCCATTACCATGTCATCATTGTCTCCAGAGAAATTGTCCAAAGTTATTTTGTGCATCTCATTTGTAGCAACGAAAGAAAACCACACATCGTCATCGGCAGTTCCTGCTTCGGCAGGTATACCAGAATCTGTAGCACCTGTTATTGTGGCTGTGGTAACGGTTTGGCATTCCAGATCCGAATTGACCGTTAGTTGTATAGCGCCATCACATTCGTCGTTTGCAGGTGGATCTTCGTCCAATGTTGTTGCAGTTTCTCCACTAAACAATACTGTTGCAGTGTTACTGATTGCTTTTATTGGTGCTGGCAAGTCGATGAGTCGAACCACTTGGCCATTCACAAACAAAAAGGACAGTAGTCCTAATAAAAATAATTTTCTTTTCATAAAAATATAGTTTTTTGATTGTTAGGCAATCCTAAAAAAAAAAATAGAATTGATATACTAAAACAACTTAATCATTCAAAACCCTACCGAATAAATGTTAAAATTAATTTCATAAAAAAATCCGCTCGAAAGCGGATTCTTAATTTATTGAAAACAGTTTTTTAAACCCTTCCCTTGAGCGAGCTAAACACCCATGCTATTGCAAAAAAACCAATGCCTACTGCCGCAAAACCCCATCCCGCCACATCATCATAGCGGAAGGCGCCAAGCCCTATAAGCAACAGTCCCATCAAAATCATTATAAAAGTGGCCCATCCCAGGATGGTGTTCTTGTTCATTCCCATAGCTAACTTTTTTGTATGGCGCAAATATCGATAATTATGAATATAAAAACTTTCTAATTTGGTAAAATTCAAGAAATAATTTAATGATATTACACATGCCAGCAATAGCCACTGCTGTCACTTATAAAAAAATATGCTAGAGTTGCGGACAAAAAAAAGAGCATCAAGTCTTTCAACCTGATGCTCCGCATTCATAAAAAACTAACTCAAAACTCAATTACTACAAATATAAAACATTCATAATCAAACCACAATACCTATTTATAGTTAATTTGAAACTTAAAATCAAGAAGTATTATTTTGTTTTTTTGAGAATGACGAACCTTGTTCTATTACTAGAATGGCGAAACGAGAGTTTACCTTTTGTGGTTCAGGAATTATTAACAAATTGATGAACTGGGAATTGGATTAGAAAATAGGAGGATATAAGGAATAGTTTCCAGTAACACAAAATGCGTCTTGAGGGACGCATTTTGTGTGTTAGAAATTTATGGCTACAAAGTTTTTGCAATAGTCCTTAATTTGTTGACGCACTTGCCTAAATGCTTCCCTAATTTCTTCATCGGATCCAGTTGCCTTAGCTGGGTCGGGAAAATTATGATGCAACTTTACCGCTTTTGTTGGAAAAAAAGGACAGCGTTCTTTGGCATTGTCACAAACTGTTATCACGAAATCAAAATTGATAGCGCGATATTCATCGATATTGTTTGAGGTATGGCTGGAAATATCAATTCCATCTTCTTTCATGATGGCAATTGCCTTCGGATTAACACCGTGCGTTTCTACTCCTGCACTGTAAACTTCGGTGTTGTTTCCTGCAAAATGTCGTAAATAGCCTTCTGCTATCTGGCTTCTGCAACTATTTCCTGTGCAAAGCACTAATACTTTTTTTTTCATCTTTTAAACGAATAGCCAAATGATGATGTTGATGATGCAAAATTTTGGGTCATAGCCAAAAATAAGCTGCAACAAAATTACAGATGTGGTGATGATGATTGGTTTCTTATATTTTATAAAACATTCTTTCATACTAACAACAGCCTCCGCCTGGAGTACAGGAATTGCTTTGGTTTACATTAATTTCTATTAAATTTTTCTTTTGCTTTTGCGGTGCAATCCCGCACGCGTCCTGGGCCAAGCATGCTGTGGTTTTATTAAGAAGGACGAACGTTTTTCCGTTAAATTCTAAATCATATCTGCCTATGGTGGTACTTTGATATTCCACTTCTATTTCAACATCTTCTATGCCTAATTTATCTTCGGAAAGCCTGATAATGTTGAGCAATTTATTTGGTTCCAACCGATGCTCAAAATCGTCGGCGTTCCATAATTGAAAGCTGACGGCTTTTTCAGTTCGAATGACACCTCCACAATCGATAAAGTTTTTGGTAATCATCCCCACTTCGGTAACGTGAAAGTGTTCGGGAACAAAAGTTCCATCTTCTAATTGAAATTCAACATTTTCTAATGTTGGCAAAATTTGTTTTATCTCTGATAATTTCATGTGCTGTTGTTTTATTCTTCATAGTTAAAATGCAATATTGCGATATAGATAGTTGAAAAAAATGCATTAACAGCATTTATCTTTTGAAACGGTTGCTACGATTTTAGAGAAATAAGTGTTTAGGATTTCGATTGTCTTCTCATCGATACAGTAGCAAATCGAGTTTCCTGAAATATTCCCTTTTATGATGCCTGCATTCTTAAGTTCCTTTAAATGTTGGGAAACCGTTGGCTGGGCCAATGGCAATTCGTTTACAATATCGCCACAAATGCATTCATTGACTTTCATCAGATATTCAATGATGGCGATTCTAGCAGGATGTCCCAATGCTTTTGCAATGGTTGCAATCAGGTTTTGTTGCTCAGTGAAATGTTCTGTTTTAGTAGCTCCCATACTTAAATATTTTTATATTGCAATATTACGATAAATATTGTTTTATAATCCATTTTTAATCAAAAAAAAATGCGTCTTGAGGGACACATTTTTTATAATTGATTTCTATCTAGCTTATTGCTTTATAATCTTAAAATTTTCTTCGGCTTCAAGTGTTTTTACCCTCAGGATGTACTGTCCTTGCGGAAGGGTATCCATATTCAACACGCCCGATTGATTTTGGATGTTTTTCTGGAGCACCACCTGCCCTAGCATGTTATACAACTCGATAGTGCTGATAAAGCTTTCGGCTTTGAAGTTCATGACATTCTTTACCGGATTTGGAAAATATTGGATGGCCGTTTTCCTCTGCTTGTTTATGCCCAGCTCCAGATGTGCCGTTACAGCTAGAACATCAGACATACAAAGCATTGGTGCTGCCTCTACAAAAGCATAATAGGTGGTTCCGTCAACCAGCGGGGTTGTAGGGGGCAATAGCTCTTGGAAGTTTATTTCCTCGGTGGCAGACCATTTAATCATATTGCCTTCAACCTCAAAATCGGCCAAGGTTTGCTCAGCAATAAAAGATTGATTGGCTTCGGCTTCAATCATTGCTTTTGGGTTCATGAAGATGTTAAAGCTTGTCATCTGAACAGGACAACTTGCAGTACTCACTGCCCAAAAATATTGGCCTGCGGTACTTTCATCAACCGTAATGATGTGCATATTGCTTGTTGCTCCTTCTACAGGCTGCATATTATGATACAGCTGATAGCTCACATCTGTTCCTTGAGCTTCAATATAGGCCACAAAAGTAGATCCTTCACATCCTAGAAAGTCCATTGGAACGCTGGTAATGGCAACATGCTTTACTGTAACCTGTGCAACTGTTGATTGCATACTTGGTGCACATTCTGACGATACTACGCAGTAGTAATCCCCTGTATCAGCCTGGGTTGTTGTAGTGATTATGAAAATACTAGAATCTGCTCCTATTATCAATTGATTATTTCGATACCATTGATAGGTAAGGTTTTCGCCCATGGCAGCAATTGACAAGTGCACCGGTTCGCCCTGGCACACAGTTACATCCATTGGTTGGAAAAAGATGCTGGGATCAGCTGGTTGTGTAACGGTGAAATTAACCATTTCTGAGCAGGTTCCTTCAGTGATGACACAAGTGTAAGTCCCAGAAACTGTTGCTGTAAGCGTATTTGAAGATTCATTTGAAATTACCGAACTGTTAAAATACCACTGATAAGTAAGCATAGGACCTGTTGCGGAAACGCTCAAAGTCGTCGTTCCATTGCATAAATAGGCGGTGTTTTGCAAAGGTGTTTCCACAACGAAATCACAATCTAAATCGGCAGGACTGACGTTGGAATAACTTGCAGTAGCCATAAAAAATAAGATAATAAATGTGTAAAGTTGTTTCATAGGGTAGTTTGAATTGGTTGTGTTATCTAGAAGAAACTTTTTGTTTCTTTTTTAATTAAAAATCTTCACGAGCATCTCCTTTAGTAAATCGCTTTCCTTTAAAGAAGCGCCAACACCTTTGCTTTTTACATCGGTATCGCGCAAGGCGGCAACAATCTGGCTGACTTTTTTCATAGGATAATTCTTTAGGGCTACGTCGTAATCTTTTAGGAAATACGGATTTACTTTTAGTACCGAGACTACATTCTTTGGCGTCTTGTCTTTCAAACCGTGGTATTGCAACAGTTGCAGGAAGAACCCAAAAACTAACGTAGTCGTCATTACCATCGGGTGTTCCTTTGGGTTTTCTGCGAAATATTGTGCAATTTGGTAAGACTTTAATTGATTACGTTCTCCAATTGCCTTTCTAAATTCAAAGACATTGAAATCCTTGCTGAAACCGATGTTTTCCTCAATTACTTCGGGCGTTACCGTACTGCCTTTCGGCAAAATGATGGCAAGTTTGTCCAATTCGTTGGCAATCTTGCTCAGATCGGTTCCTAGGAAATCCACGAGCATTGCAGCTGCTTTAGGTTCAATATTGAGTTTTTTTCCTGCCAGAACACGTTTCAACCAATCGCCTACTTGATTTTCATAGAGCTTCTTGCTTTCGTAAACGAGTCCGTTTCTTTCTAGTAGCTTCGTTACTTTTTTCCTTTTGTCGAGGGTTTTATATTTGTAGCAAAACACCAAAACCGTTGTGGGCATTGGGTTTTCGGCATAGCTTTCAATCTTGTCGATGGTTTTCGTCAAATCTTGGGCTTCTTTCACAATCACTACTTGTCGTTCGGCCATCATCGGATAGCGCTTTGCCCTCCCGATAATATCTTCTATCGAAACATCACGACCATATAAAACCGTCTGATTGAAACCCTTTTCGTCTTCCGAAAGGATGTTCTGCTCAATATAATCTGATAATTTATCGATATAATACGGCTCCTCACCCATCAAGAAATAAATAGGCCTGATGTTGCCAGCCTTTATATCGTTTACAATTTTTATAACCTCGTCCATTTTTTAGTATTCCGTTTTCAGTGGTCAGTCGCCGATCTTCAGTTTTTTGGAATTATCAAATTATCAAATCACCGAATTATCAAATTAAGAAATTATCTTTGCTTCATGCAACAGCTCAATTTTCCGACCTATAACTTTCGTTTCAAAAATAGCGAAAATAAAACAGCTATCTTCGATGAAATTCGGAAAAAATTCATCATTCTGACTCCTGAAGAATGGGTGCGCCAAAACGTGGTACAATATCTTCTGCAAGAAAAAAAATACCCAAAATCGCTTATCAATGTTGAGAAATTGCTGAAGATTAATGGTTTGGTTAAACGTTATGATGTGGTGGTTTTTAATAACGATGGTTCGATTTTTATCTTGGTGGAATGCAAGGGTCAGGAAATCAAGATTTCGCAAACGACATTCGACCAGATTGCACGTTATAATATGACCCTACAAGCGGAATATTTGATGGTAACCAATGGTCTTAATCATTACTTTTGCCAAATGGATTTTGAAAACGAGCGGTATGCTTTTTTGAGGGAACTTCCGGATTATGGTGGATAGTAACCAATTCACAGTTTCTTCAAATCAACAAATTATCAAATTAACGAATCAGCACTATAAATGAATATAGCAGTCGTCATCTTAAACTGGAATGGAGTACATCTTTTGGAAAAATTTCTACCATCGGTAATTTCCTATTCGCCTGGAGCGACTGTTTATGTTGCCGATAATGCTTCGACTGATACTTCTGTAGAATTTGTCAAGGCAAATTTTCCTTCGGTGAAAATTGTCATCAACAAAGAAAATTACGGCTTTGCAAAAGGTTATAACGAGGCTTTGAAACACATTGATGCTGATGTTTATGCGTTGGTAAATTCTGATATTGAAGTGACCGAAAATTGGCTTTTGCCGATAATTGAAAAATTCAATAATGAGCCCAACACAGCCGTGATCCAACCGAAGATTTTGGATTATAAAAACAAGGAATATTTTGAATATGCTGGAGCTGGTGGAGGTTTCCTGGACCGATTTGGTTTTCCATTTTGTCGTGGAAGAATTTTTGACACCATTGAAAAAGACAACGGGCAATACGATGATGATACAGAAATATTTTGGGCTTCTGGCGCTTGTTTTTTCATTCGGAAAGAAGTGTTTTGGGAACTGAATGGTTTCGATGATGATTTTTTTGCACATCAGGAAGAAATTGATTTGTGCTGGAGGATTTTCAATGCCGGCCACACCATCAAATATTGCCATGCTTCGAAAGTATATCACGTTGGAGGAGCAACTTTGCAGGAAGGAAGCCCGATGAAAACGTTCTTGAATTTCAGGAATTCTTTGGCAATGATGGTGAAAAACCTGCCTGCTTCTTCCCTATTCCCTATTCTTTTCCTTCGACTTTCGCAAGACGGAATTGCCGGAATCCAATTTATCCTTCAAGGAAAATGGATGCATTGCTACATGATCTTGAAATCGCATTTCTATTTCTATCTGCATTTGTTCAAGAATTTAAAGAAACGCGGAAATGTGCAACGCAAGGGATATTATAAAATAGAAAGTATTGTATTTACTTATTATATCCGTGGTGGCAAGGTTTTTGAACGGCTATTTTAACATTAGTTTAGGCATCGTTATGATTCTTTAAACCTTTTAAACCCTAATTTTGTATATAAATCTAAAAATCAAATTATGAAAAGAGTATTTCTGGCATTATCAATAGTAGCTCTTTTGACCACTTCTTGTGGATCAAAAAAGAAAATAGCCGAATTGGAAAACAAGAACAAAGAAATTCAGGATTTACTGAATTCAGCGACCATCAAACTGAATACTTGCTTGACCGAGAAAGAAGCAATGGCAAATCAAATGGATTTTTTAAAGAAAAACAATTCAGATTTGATCAACAATATGGGTAATATGACGACTTTATCTGCTAAAGGTGCCGAAAACATCGAGAAAGCATTGGAGTCCATCAAAGAAAAAGATTTGAAAATCACAAGAATGCAAGATGCTTTGACTAAGAAAGACAGCGTTACGTTGGCTTTGGTTACAAGTTTGAAGCGTTCTGTAGGTATTTCTGATCCGGATATCGAAATCAACGTTGAAAAAGGGGTTGTTTTCATCTCTATCGCCGATAAATTATTGTTCAAAAGCGGAAGCTACGTTGTAAGCGACAGAGCTAAGGAAATTTTAGGCAAAGTTGCAAAAGTGGTAAACGATAAACCAGATTTTGAATGTATGGTTGAAGGACATACCGATAACGTTCCATTCATCAGCAACGGAACTTTACTAGACAACTGGGATTTGAGTGTGAAGCGTTCTACTTCCATCGTAAGAATCTTGACAAAAGATTTTGGAGTGAGCCCAAAACAATTGATTGCAGCTGGTCGTGGAGAATTTGTTCCATTGGTAGAAAACAATTCTGCTGAGAACAGAACAACAAACAGAAGGACTCGTATCGTGGTAATGCCAAAAATCGATCAGTTCTATGATATGATTGAAAAAGAAATGAAGAACAAGAAATAAGTTCTGATTTATAAAAATGAGAAAGCCTGAATTACTTCAGGCTTTTTTTATGGTAATATCAAATAGAAATCTACTAAAAACAAAAAACTCTTTAGTTTCCTAAAGAGTTTTTTTTGGTGGGGAGAGCAGGATTCGAACCTGCGAAGTTTTCACAGCAGATTTACAGTCTGCCCTCGTTGGCCGCTTGAGTATCTCCCCTCCTATAACAAGTACTTGTACTTGTTCCAAGCGGTTGCAAATATAAGAACTGTTTTGACGTTTGCAAACTAAATTTAAAGATAAATTTCAATTAATTTTTAAACTATTGGCTTTGAATAAAATAAAAAATCTCCACAAGGGAGATTTTTTATTCATGCCTTTTAAAAAGAGCAATTATTTCAATAATTCGGCAACTTTTGCTCTTAATTCTGCACCTCTAAGGTCGCGAGCGATGATTTTTCCGTTTGCATCTAGTATAAAAGTTGCAGGAATACTTTTTACATTATAAAGTTCGGCTATTGGGTCTTGCCAAAATTTTAAATTAGAAATATGACTCCAAGTTAAATTATCTTTTGCAATGGCATCTTTCCATTTAGCGGCATCCTTATCTAAAGAAACACCAATAATGTTTAGTCCTTTTGGATGATATTCATTATAAAGAGCAACAACACTAGGATTTTCTTGACGGCAAGGACCACACCAAGAAGCCCAGAAATCAATAATTGTAATCTTTCCTAAGGATTCCTTCAAAGAAATCACTTTTCCGTCCGGATTTGGTGCTGAAAATTCAGGAGCAATACTCCCAACTGTAATCACTTTAAAATTATTGATTTTCGTTTGAATTGCTTTTCCTGGCTTAGTTGATTTTAAAGAAGCGTCTAAACCATTATAGATTTTTTTGATTTTTTCGATATCGACATCCTGCTGGTTAAACATGTTGTCTAAAAATAATACAGAAAGAAAAGATTTAGGATTCTTTTCAGGAAATGTAGAAGTCATCGTCATAATCTCCGATTGTATCTTTCCAAATTCGTCCATTAAGGCATTCATGGTTGCCTCGTCTTTATTCGCCTGAGCATCTTGCATTTTTTGCATATTAGCAGCTTGAAAATCTTGCATTTTCTTTTGTACTTTCATTGCAGTAGCATTGAAATTTTGAAGATCTTCATTATTTTTGGTTCCACTAATTATACTTTTCCCTATACTGTCTTTATAGATCGTAAAGTTAATTTTACCATTTTCTAAAATAAATGCAATCTTGCCTTCAACATCTTGCACTTGGATAAAATGAATGGATGGCTCTAGCGCTTTACCTTTGAAAGTAAACTTTTCGTTTTCTAGCTTGACAGTTTCTACGGAAACAATTCCTGTAACCTCGTCTTGTCTTTCTAATGTAACCGTTTTTCCGTTTTCCAAACCTTTAATCGTACCTGTTAGTGTATAATCAGTATTGATGATAGTCGTAAAAGAAACCAATCCTATGGCAAGGAAAAGAATTAAAAGTGTTTTTTTCATGTGTATTTTTTTTAAGTTTATATATAAAAAATAGCCATGTTTCCATGGCTATTGAATTATTTTAATATTGCAGCAACTCTTGCTTTCAGCTGTTGTCCTCTTATATCTTTTCCAATTATCATACCCTTTTCATCTAGTAATAAGGTTGCAGGAATACCTTCTATTTTATATTGCTGCGCAATTGGATCTTCCCATCCTTGAAGGTTAGAGATTTGCGTCCAAGTAAGTTTATCCTTTGCTATCGCATCTTTCCATTTAGTGGCATTAGTATCAAGAGAAACACCAATTATATTCAAACCTTTTGCATGAAACTCATTGTAAAGAGCCACTACGTTTGGATTTTCCTGTCTGCATGGTCCGCACCATGAAGCCCAAAAATCAATAATTGTCAACTTCCCTAAAGATTCTTTTAATGAAACTTTCTTACCTTCTGGATTTGATGCTGAAAAGTCTGGAGCAATACTTCCTATTGCTGTGGAAGTGGTGGCACTACTGGACTTTTTTTTTCTACTTCTACCGCTTGGGTAAGTGTTTTCTTTAATTTTTTGCCTTCTTTAGTAGCTTTCAAATCAGCATCCAATGAATCGAAATATTTATTAAGCTTAGCCAAATCACGATCTGGTTGATTAATCAATTGTCCGATAAACAAAAGTGACAAATATGATTTTGGTTGCTTTTCGATATGATCAACAGTCAATTTCATGAACTCGTCTTGAAAAACTTTGTTCTCTTTGATCAAAGCATTTCTTGTAACAGTATCCTGTGTCATCTGAGCTTGTTGCCATTTCTCCATATTTGCTTTTTGGAAAGCCATCATTTTCTTTTGAACTTTTTCATATTCTTTAGAGTAAGTAGCCAACTGGTCGTTGCTAAAAGTACCACCTACAACACTTTTATTGATACTATCCTTATCAACTTTCAAGTTGATTTCTCCATTTTCAAGAACGAAAACAATTTTTCCTTGTGTTTGATCAATTTGAACAAAATGCAAACCTGGTTCAGTTACATTTCCTTCAAACTTAAATTTTCCTTTTTCAACTTTTACTGTATCAATTTGAACTAGACCTGTTGAATCTTGTTTTTCAAGATAAACAGCAACACCGTCTTTTACTCCCTCAGCGTTACCTTCAATAATAAATTCATTTTTTCCAACTTTACTACATGAAGCTAACGTTGCAACAGCAAGTAACGATAAAACTATTTTTTTCATTTTCTTAAATTATTTTTTTTATGATTTTAGTTTGCAAAAGTATCTAATTTTATAAGTCTACACTATAAAACCAAATAAATTTTATGCTTAATTTAATTATTTTCATTTGGCGGTTGATGGGCAGACAAAATTTGTCAGTTTAAGCCCTGCATTTCTGATACCACTGATGCCTTTTTCAACATTAATAAAGTTATGAATTCCTCTTGATTTTAGAATGGATCCCATTATTACCGAACGATAACCACCAGCACAATGCAGATAAAATTCTTCATTTTTAGGAACTTCACTAAAATTCTGATTCACGGTATCCAAAGGAATACTCAAAGCATTTTCTACGTGTTCCGCCGAAAATTCTCCCGGTTTTCTTGAGTCAACAACAATACTTTCTTCAGAAAAGGTTGATACAAACTCTTCTGGAGAAATAGATTTCATAGTATCGATTTCAAAACCTGATTCTTGCCAAGCTGTAATTCCACCTTCCAAATATCCTAAGACATTATCAAAACCAACTCTTGATAATCTTGTGATAGTTTCTTGTTCTCTCCCTTCAGGTGTTATCAACAATAAAGGTTGTTTCACATCCATTATCAAGGCACCCACCCAAGGAGCAAAATTTCCTTGAATTCCAATGAAAATCGAATTTGGGATATGACCTTTAACATAATCGTTTTCATGACGAACGTCCAAAACAATTGCTTCGGCTTGATTCGCTAGGGTTTCAAATTCATTTGGCTTCAAAGCTTTGAAGCTTTTCTCTATGATGGTATCCAAACTTTCATATCCTTGAATGTTCATCATTACATTTTGAGGGAAATAAGCCGGTGGCAATCCCAAACCGTCTAATAATTCTGTGATGAATTCCTCACGCGTCATGTCTTCACGCAAAGCGTAATTTGTTTTCTTCTGATTGCCTAAAGTATCGGTGGTTTCCTTACTCATGTTTTTTCCGCAGGCACTTCCCGCTCCATGACTCGGATAAACAATCAAATCATCGGCCAAAGGCATAATCTTATTGCGAAGCGAATCGAATAAATAAGAGGCTAATTTTTCCTGAGTCAAATCTTCCACCAAAGCTTGTGCCAAATCCGGACGGCCAACATCTCCAATAAAAAGAGTATCTCCCGTAATTATTCCGTGTTGCTTTCCGTTTTCATCAATCAACAAATAACAAGTGCTTTCTAAGGTATGACCTGGTGTATGAAGTGTTTTAACGGTATAATTCCCAACTTTAAATTCTTGA